>JAEDNB010000064.1 GCA_016302725.1 Lentisphaeria bacterium | reverse complement strand
CCCCCCTCTACCACACCGGGGCGAAGATGCATTGGTTCGGAAGCTTCCTGGTGGGAGGGAAGGCCGTTCTCCTCAAGGGGACGAAGCCCGAGTGGATCATTCGCACCGTCTCCCAGGAACAATGCACCATTGTCTGGCTCCTGGTGCCTTGGGCACAGGACATCCTGGATGCCATCGAGCGTGGGGAAATCGAATTGAGCAACTATCGCCTGGACCAGTGGCGCCTGATGCACATTGGCGCCCAGCCCGTGCCTCCCAGCCTCATCCGTCGCTGGAAGAGCTATTTCCCCGACCACCAGTACGACACGAACTACGGGCTCAGCGAATCCACCGGGCCGGGTGCCGTCCACCTGGGAATCGAGAACGAGGACCATGTGGGGGCCATCGGCATTCCCGGCTACGGATGGGAGACCAAGATTGTGGATGAACACCACCAGCCTGTCCCCAGGGGGCAGGTGGGGGAGCTGGCCCTGAAGGGGGACGGGGTGATGCGGTGCTACTACAAGGATGAAAAGGCCACCCGGGAGGTCCTTCAGAATGGATGGCTCTACACCGGTGACATGGCGAAGGAGTCCGAGGATGGCTTCATCTACCTGGTGGACCGGAAAAAAGACGTGATCATCACCGGGGGGGAGAATCTCTACCCCGTCCAAATCGAGGATTTCCTCCGGAAGAACGACGCCATCAAGGATGTGGCCGTCATCGGCCTGCCCGATGCCCGCCTGGGGGAAATCGCCGCCGCCATCATCGAGGTGAAGCCCGGCGCCTCTCTCACCCAGGCCCAGGCCGAGGAGTTCTGCCTGGGCCTGCCCCGGTATCAACGCCCAAGACGCTTCATCTTCGCCCCTGTCCCCAGAAACCCCACGGGAAAAATCGAAAAGCCGAAGCTCCGGAAGATGTACGGCGCAGACCGATTGGTGGCCCAGCAGAACGAAATCGCCTCCAAGGAGGGGGAGGCCTAGCCTGGGCGCAGCGTCCCATGCCCGCCCGCCCATCCCATCGCGGATGGCGGGCAGGGAGTCGGAGGACACCAAGATACGCAAGGGGGCGCCTTGAGTGCGGGGGAGGGGAAGGAGTCCACAAGGCGCAAAATAGGCAAGGAGGTGGCGAATCTTGGGGGCTTGGGGGAAGGAATGGTTTCAGCACGGCAAGATTGCTCGGAGTGGACGGAGGGAGGCCAGGCGGCTTATGGCCTCCGCCATGGCTGCGGGAAGGGAGGCCTCCTTTGAGAATCTCCTCGCCAGCGTCCTCCCCGCGGCAATCGCGGAGGGCGAGCCTGGGGCTGCCCCGTCTGTCCGAAGCGCCATGAACTGAATCTCGGACGCCTGGAAGACCAGAGCCTCTGGGATATGGAGTGGGATCCCCCCTGGCCCAAGACAAAGGACGATTCCAGAGAAGGAGTGACGCCGCTTCTCAAAGGGGTTCACTGCCCCTGGAGCCATTGCGTCTTTGCGTGTTTGGGGAAGACGCCCACGGAATAGGCAAAAAAAAAGAGCCGTCTCTCCCGAAGGGGGAGGGACGGCTCTTTGGGCATGGGTTGGGAGAAGGGCTCCCTGGAGTGGAAGCTAGTCCTCCTTCTTGGTGATGGTCACCTTCAGGTTGGCCTTCACCTCGCTGGAGAGTTTCACCACCACGGTGTACTCGCCCAGCTCACGGAGATTCTCGTCCAGCACCACGTCAGCCTTGTTGAGTTCCACGCCCTGGGCGTTGACGGCATCGGCGATGACCTGGGCGGAGACGGAGCCGAAGAGCTTGTCGTTTTCGCCAACCGCCATGGGCAGGACGATGGAGAGTGCCTCCAGCTTGGCGGCCATGGCCTGGGCCACGGCCAGGCGCTCTTCCCGTTCCTTCTGGAGCTTCAACTTGCGGGCTTCCACCTGGCGGAGGGAGGACTTGGTCACAGCCACGGCCAGTTTGCGGGGAACCAGGAAATTGCGGGCGTATCCGTCGGCGACTTTGACGATGTCTCCGACCTGACCCAGATCCTTGACATCTTCCAGGAGAATCAATTCCTTAGACATATTTGTATTCCTTCTTCTGGGGGTGTGTCACTAGAGAACCAGGCCCATGACGCGGGCGCGCTTGATGGCGCTGGCCAGCAGCTTCTGGTGCTTGGAGCAATTGCCGGTGATGGTGCGGGGGAGGATGCGTCCGCCTTCGGTCTGGAAACGCTTGAGCAAGTCAACATCCTTGAAGTCCAGTTGGAAGATGTTGTTTTTGCAGAGGCGGCAGGTCTTTTGGCGCAGCAACTTCTGACGGCGTTTCGGGGTGATGGTCTTCATCGTGAAGTTCCTTATTCTATGGTTAGTTGTCTAGAGAGATTCTGCCTTTTTCCCGGTCTTTCCCACGGGATTCCGGCCCTTTCCCCGGGGAGGCGTCAGAAGGGGAGGTCGTCCACCGGCGCATCCGGCTGTCCGCCATCCTGGGGGCCGCCATCCTGGGGGAAGGAGGGCATGGGGGCGGCGGAACGGTACTGGGGGGGATTGGGCGCCCCGTTGTCATAGGCGCCGCCTGCGGGGGGCGCCGGCATTCCGTAGCCACGCTGGGGGGCGGGGGCCGCCTGGCGGTAGCCGCCAGCGGAGGGGTCGACGGGGGCGGAGCCATCCCTCCGGGTCAGCAACTGGATTCCCTCGCACACCACGGTCAACTTGTTCCGCTTGGCGCCAGTGGTGCGGTCATCCCAGGTCTCGTAGCGAAGGCGCCCTTCCACGTAGAGGGGGTCGCCACGATGGACGTAGTTCCGGATGACTTCGGCGTTGCGCTGGAAGGCGGTCACGTCCACAAAGCAAGTCTCGTCCACCAATTCATTTCTGGCATTGGTGTATTTCCGGCTCATGGCCAGGGTGAAGGAGGCAAGCATGCTCCCGCCGTTGGTCTGGCGAATCTCGGGATCGCGGGTGAGATTTCCAATGAGAATGACCTTGTTGACGCTGGGCATGTCTGTTTTCTCCTCTGTTGCTTTATGGGTGGGGTCGGGGATTCGTATGCGGTTCGGAAGGGGGAGGGAAGCAGGAAATGGCAGGCAGGGAAAGGATTACTTCCGGTTTCTGCGGAAACGATAGCTGTCGCTGTCGAAGTCGTCCTGGAAGGAATCTTCGCCCAGGACGCTGGCGTCGCGGGGCTTGAAGACCTCGTCGTCCTGGCCGTCCTCGAAATTGAAGATGCCCACGCGGAGGACGGTGGCATTGAGGCGGAACTTGTCCTTGACGGCGGCGGGGGCGGTGGCGGGCAGTTCAGCCACGTAGTCCCAATAGAGGCCGGCCTTGTGCCGTCCGATGGGGCGGGCGAAGACGCGCTTTTCGAAGAACTTGACGCGGCTGATGGTGCCGCCCAGCTCCTGGAGGTAGGCCTGGATGGTGGCGTCGAAGGCCTCTCCATTCCCCTCGACCTTGGTGGGGTCGAGGATGAACATCAATTCATACTTGGACACGATGTTGACTCCTGTGATTCGGAACGTTTGGTTTCAGTCCGCCGGGGGCCTCTCGCCCGGGCAATCGCCTGCATGGCATCCGCCAGGGAGTGGCGGAGGCAGAGGTCCGTGGCTTGGACGGCGGCGCGGATGGCGTCGCCGGGGAGGTTTTCCTCGACGGAAACCCAGGGGGCGAGGACCCATTCCACAATGGGGATGCCCGACCCGGGCTGCGGTCTCCCAATGCCGATCCGCAGACGGGGGAAATCCGTGGTCTGCAGGGATTGGAGGATGGACGCCAGGCCCCGGTGTCCTCCGGAGGAGCCCCTTTGCCGTAGGCGGAGGGTTCCTTCGGGGAGGTCCAGGTCATCGCAGAGGACGAGCATTTCCGGGGGAGTGAGCCGGAGATGGTCCAGGGTCTGTGCGACGGCCTCGCCGCTCAGGTTCATGTAGGTGGCGGGCTTGAGGAGCATTACGCTGTGTCCGCCGAGGCCAGTCCATTGGAGGCTCCCCCTGTCCGGCTGCCAGGTGGCGGGCACGGGGGGGAAGGGGGAGTCCCGCAGGATTTGGTCTGCCGCCATCCAGCCGGCGTTGTGCCGGGTGTTCTGGTATTGGCGGCCTGGGTTTCCCAGGCAGACCAGGAGCCTGATGGGTGAGTTGGCGTTCATCTTGTTCACCCCGCCTTCCTGGGGAGGAGGCCTCCGGCAATGGGCGGGGGAAGCGGGGGGCGCCTCGCCGCTGCGTGGCCCCGGGAAAGGGGCGTCGGCGGGAAAGGGCGCCTTTGCGCGTTCCCTGCCTCCCCCGTTTGCCACGGGGGAGGAGGAAAAGGGGGAAGAAGAAGGTTACTTGGACTCCTTGGCGTCGGCGGGGGCGGCCTCCTCGGCGGGGGCGGCCTCGGGCTCCTCCAGCTTCACGTGGGGCATCCGCACCTGGAAGACAATCTGGTCGGTGTCCCCGATGACCTTGGCGTCGCCGGGCAGCGGCAGGTCGGCCACGGTGATTTCCTGGTCCAGCTGGAGGGCGCTCACGTCCACCAGGATGACCTCGGGAATCTCCGCGGGGGAGACCTGGAGCTCCAGTTCGTGGATGACCTGCTCCAACTGGCCTCCGGCCCGCAGCCCATCGGGCTCGCCCTTGGGCTCCACGGGAACCACCACGTTCACCTTTTCGCCCGCCTTGACCTCCTGGAAGTCCACGGAGAGAAGGGCGTCGTTGATGGCCTTGCGCTGGACTTCCTTTACGATTGCGTTCTTCACGCCGATTCCCTGGATGTTCAAGGAGACCAGGCCGGCGTGGTGCTCCACCTTCAGCACCTGGTCCAGGGTCAACTGGAGGTTGACGTTCTCCTGGTTGGCGGAGTAGATGACGGCGGGGATGATTCCCTGGGCGCGGAGGCGGCGGGAGGCGCTGGTTCCGATGGTTTCCCGCTTGGCGGCGGTCAGAGAGATAGTGTTGCTCATGTCAGGCTTGTTTTCCAGTTGGGTTACGTGGAGTGAAAGAAGGCGAAGAAAGGGGATTTTGGTGTATTGGGTTGGCTTGCAATTTGTTATGCAATAACATACACCCTTGCCGCAGAGATGGTTTCATGGGATGGGCGGCGAATTGCGTAATATAGCACGAGTTGCAGGGATGTGGGGTGTTCCGTTGGGATATTTGGGAAAGTGTCGGATTCAGGCGAGGAGGAGGGCGAGGAGTCCCAGGGCGAGGCAGTAGGGGGCGAAGAGCCAGATTTTCCCGCGGAAATGGAGTTTGGCCAGGGCGGCCAGGGCGACGTAGCCCACCAGGGCTGCCAGGAGGGTGGCGCAGGCGAGGGAGAGGGCGTTTTCGCCCTGGGTGGCCATGGAGTGCAGCTCTTTGGCTTTCAGGAGGATGGAGCCGAGGATAAGGGGGACGGAGACCAGGAAGGAGAAGTCGAAGGCCTCCTTTCCGGGGACTTTGAGCCAGCGTGCGGCGGTGTAGGTGGAGCCGGAGCGGCTGACGCCGGGGAGGATGGCCATGGCCTGGGCGAATCCGATGCCCAGGGCCTGCCGCCATCCCGGCGCCGCTGTTCCCTCCTCCGTCGTTCCCCCGGGGGGGGCGTCGGGGAGTTTTTTCAGGCTGAAGAGGATGGCGCTGGTGAGGACGAGGAAAGCGCCGATGGCCCTGGGGCTCTGGAAGGCCTGCTCCAGGAAATCATGGGCGGCCAGGTAGAGGAGTCCGGCGGGGACGCAGCAGAGGACGACCATGGCGGCGTAGTGCCAGGTCTCCTTCTCCCGGCGGAGGAGCCCGGCAAGGAGGTCCAGGAGGCGTTTCCGGTAGAAGGCGAGGATGGCCAGGAGGGTCCCCCCGTGGAGGAGCAGTTCCAGCACGGGGCCCTCCCCGCCTTCCACTCCCAGCCAGTGCTTCAGGAGTGCCAGGTGCCCGCTGGAGGAGACGGGGAGGAACTCCGTGAGTCCCTGGACGATGGCGAGAAGTTGGAGTTTGAGGAAGGATTCCATGGGGGATTACTGTCGTTTCCAGGCAAGGAAGAGGGCGCCCGCCAGGGCGGCCAGGGTGGGCAGGGCGCCCGCCAGGGGCCACCAGAGATGCCCGTTCTTGCCCAGGATCAGGAAAAGGTGGGAGCAAAGGGTGTAGAGGACGAAGAGGGCCACGGCGGCGACGAAGCCCCGGACGGGGCTGGTGCGCCCCCGGGGGAGGGTCAGGGCGAAGCCCAGGAGGACGGCCACCAGGGTGCCCAGGGGGGTGGCCATCCGGTAGGCCAGGAGGGATTTGGCCAGCTTCATTTCCTGGGGGGAGAGGAGGATTTTCCTTCGCACCTTTCGGAGGAGGTCCCGGATGGGGGCGCGTTCCAGGGGGGTGGCCTGGATTTGGATGTCCCTGGGGGATTCCCGGTAGAGGCTGGCCTGGGGGGAGCCGGGGAGGGGGTATTCGGGGTGGAGCCGTGGGGGGCTTGCCAGGGGGAGCCCCCCCTGGGAATAGTCGTATTCCGTCAGGCTGGCCTGGTGGAAGCGCCATCGCCTTTCCCCGGGCAGGTATTCCCCGGAGGCGGCGGTGAGAGTGCGGGCGGGGCGCCCCTCCTGGTCCTGGAGGGTGACGCTGATGCCCCGGCAGGGCCCCTCCGCCCGGAAATCGGCGAAGAACCACTCCTGTCCCTTCCGGGGGTTGTAGTAGGCCAGGGGGGTGCCCTGGGCGGCGGGGGGGGCTTGGGCGGGCTTGGCGCCCCCCCGCTTCCGGGCCGGATTGTCCAGGTAGTCCACCTTGACCATTTCCACGTAGCGGGTGCTGCGGGGGATGACGCATTCCCCCAGGAGGAGCATGGCGCCGCAGAGGGCCAGGGAGAGGAGCCAGACGGGGGCGGCGGTGGCCAGGAGGGAGAGCCCGGCGGAGCGCACGGCGGTCAGTTCCTGGTTTTTCCCCAGGACGATGGTCATGAGGCTGGCGGCCAGCAGGGCGGAGATGGGGACGACCGTCAGGAGGTAGTCGGGGATCCTGGCCAGGAAATAGAGGGTGGTCATGGCGGGGGGGATGTCCACTCCGCTGAAATCCGGCAGGTCGTCGAAGACGGCCAGGAGGAGGCTGATGGCCAGGAAGGCGGCCAGGGAGCCGGCCAGGGGCACCGCGAACTCCCGCAGGAAATGGAGGCTGAGGAGAGGCGAGGGGCGTCGCCTGGGGGAGCCTGTGGCGTGGGGGAGGTGGGGTGTCGCGGGGGGCATGGCCTTTGCCGGATCAGCCCTTCCGGGTGACGGTGATGTGGCGCACCCGGAGTGCCGGCACCAGTTCCTGGAGGGTGCATCGGCATCCGGTGAGGAGCCAGGTCAGGGGGGAGAGGGGCCCCAGCGCCACCAGGAGGAAGAAGAAGAGGAGCCCCTTGATGGGATAGACCCTCCGCAGGTCCTGGGTGACGACCACCAGGCCCCAGAAGCGCTGCCCGATGGTCTGCCCCCGCAGGCAGAGGAAGGCCATGTAGTAGGTGGCGGCCACCGTCCAGGTGAGGAGGGCGAAGAGGCAGAGGGCGCCGTTGGGGGAGAGGAGGCCTCCCCGCATCAGGCTCCAGGCCAGGAAGAGGAGCAGGAGGGCGGCGGCGGCCAGGATGGCCAGGTCCATGAGGCCGGCCACGAAGCGGGAGAGGAAGCCGGCGTCCTGGTAGGTGATGCCCTCCTGGGAGAGGGCGGTGGCCAGGGGATCGTAGTCTCCGCGCATTTCCAGGCGGGCCATCAACTGGGCCTTGGGGTCGTTGGCATAGGCCTCGGCCCGCTTCAGCATCTGGGCCCGGTAGATTTTCTTCAGGCAGTCGGTGTTCTTGGCCTTCTCCCAGATGGCCAGCATGGTGCTGCGGATTTCGGCGTTTTCCGGGATGCTCCCCGCCTGGGCCAGGCGCTTCAGCGCCTCCTCGTCCAGCGGTCCCATCTGTTCGCCGTTCTCCAGTTTGACGATGTATGCTTTTTCCATGGTGGGTATCCTGTGGGGCGGTGCGGTGGTGGGGGCGCCTCAACGGGCGTCGAAGCGGAAGCCGAAGCGGGGGGAGAAGGGCCACCAGACCAGGCAGGGCCTCCCCACCAGGCGGCGCCGGGAGACCGGGCCGAAGAAGCGGCAGTCCAGGCTGTTGTCCGTGTTGTCCCCCATGAGGAAATACATCTCCTGGGGGACGGTGTATTCCTCCCCTTCCCGGGCGAGGAAGGCGGCCCCGTCCAGGGCCGCGTGGCCCGCGTAGCCTCCCTGGCGGGACTGGATCCGCCCGAAGGGGCGGGAGTAGGTGCCGTCCAGGGGGAGGAACTCCTTTTCGCCCTGGGGGCGCACCATCAGGACCCGGTCCTGGATCTTGAGGGTGTCTCCCGGCAGGCCCACCAGGCGCTTGACGTAGAAGAATCCGGCCAGGCTTCGGCCCTGGTAGGAGAGGTCTTCCGTGGAGAAGACCATGATGTCGCCCCGGGCGGGGTTGCGGAGGCAGAGGCTGAGTCGGTTGACGAAGAGGTGGTCTCCGGATTCCATGGCTCCCTGGAAGAGGGTCTCCCCCTTCCGGTAGGCGAAGGGGTTGGGGAAGAAGCCCGTTTCGGGGGGATTGGGGTTGCGGAGGCTGGGGATGAGCCGCTGGGTGTCGGTGACGGTGGCGGGGACGGGCAGGGGGAGGAGGCGTCCATCCTTGGCGCGGAAGGGGAGTGCGCTTTGGGGGAAGAGGGGGCGTGAGGGGAGGGAGTGGATGCCGGCGAGGTCCAGGGCGCCGTCCGCCGGGGCTTCCAGCCGGAAATACCGCCGGGAGTAGTTGGCGTAGTCGAAGAGGGCCTCCAGCCGTCCGTCTGGCATCTCCGAGTCCGCCAGGGCCACGGGGTGGATGCCGAAGAGGGTGGGCTGCATGGAGCCGGTGGGGATTTTGAAGGGCTGGAGGAGGAGGCACCGGAGGCCGAAGGCGACCGCCACGGAGACCAGGAGGGTCTCGAAATTGGAGCCCAGGGCGGAGGGGGAGGGGAGGAAGGGGAGGGGTTCCCCGCTGCGCATTTCCTTCAGGGCCCTCTCCTGCCCCTGGGCGTCACCCTTCCGGCGGAGGCGGGAAAGCCCCGCCAAATACTCTTCCGCCTGGTGGAGTTCCCCGGGGGAGAGCAGGTCCCGGTTGCGCCGGAGGCGGGCTTCCAGGCCCTTTTCCGCCTGGCGCAGGGCGCGGCTGCGCCGGAGGCGGGCGGGGAGCAGACGCCCCAGGAGCCACTCCCCGAAGAAGAACCAGAGGAGGGCCAGGTCGATGAGGAGGCACCAGAACGGAGACATGGGGGCGGCGCTATTTCTGGTTTTCCTCGTCGTTGCGCAGGACGGCGATGAAGGCCTCCTGGGGGATGTTGACGTTCCCGTACAGCTTCATCCGCTTCTTCCCCTCCTTCTGCTTTTCCAGCAGCTTCCGCTTCCGTGTGATGTCGCCGCCATAGCATTTGGCCAGCACGTCCTTGCGGAACTGGCGCACATCCTCCCGGGCGATGATGCGCCCCCCGATGGCGCCCTGGAGGGCCACCTTGAACTGCTGGGGGGGGATGGCCTCCCGCAGCCGCTGGCAGATGGTGCGGGCCCGGGCGACGGCCCGGTCCGCGTGGCAGATGGAGGCGAAGGCGTCCACGGGCTCGCCGTTCACCAGGATTTCCAGTTTGACCATGGGGCCGGTCTGGTAGCCGTCCGGCTCGTAGTCCATGGAGCCGTATCCCTTGGTGATGGTCTTCAGCTTGTCGTAGAAGTCCAGCACGATTTCATGGAGGGGCATCCGGGCGGTGAGCATGACGTGGTTGGCGTCCACGGTCTCGGTATGCTGGCAGAGCCCCCGCTTGTCCAGGATGAGGTTCATGATGGCGCCCATGAACTTGGTGGGGGCCAGGATCTGGCTCTTGATCATGGGTTCCTCGGCGTGCTCAATCAGGTTTGCCTCGGGCATGTGGAGGGGGTTGTCCACCTTGACCATGGTGCCGTTCTTCAGGTAGACATGGTATTCCACGCTGGGATAGGTGAGAATCAAGTCCATCCCGTAGTCCCGGCGGAGTCGTTCCTGGACGATGTCCATGTGGAGGAGTCCCAGGAATCCGCACCGGAAGCCGGCCCCCAGGGCGATGGAGTTTTCGGGGGTGGCCAGGAAGGCGGGGTCGTTCAACTGGAGTTTGGCGATGTTGAACTTCAGTTGTTCGTATTGGTCGGCCTCGATGGGGTAGATTCCGGAGAAGACCATGGGGACCGATTTCTGGAAGCCGGGCAGGGGGTCCTGGGCGGGGCGGGCGGCCAGGGTCACCGTGTCCCCCACCCGGATGTCCTTGGGGCTCTTCAGGGTGGTGATGAGGTATCCCGTATCCCCCGGGCCCAGTTTCTCCAGGGCCTTCATATGGGGGGTGAAGCACCCCACTTCCTTCACCTCCGTCTCCGTCTCCGTGGACATGAGGCGGACGCCATCCCTGGGGCGGACGGTGCCGTTCATCACCCGCACGTAGGTGACCACCCCCCGGTAGTCGTCGAAGAGGGAGTCGAAGACCAGGGCCTGGAGGCGGTCGTCATTGCCCTTGGGGGGCGGGATGCGCTCCACCACGGCCTCCATCAGTTCCTGGACGCCCTGGTCGGTCCGGGCGGAGACCAGGAGCGCCTCTTCCCGGGGGATCTGGAGGATTTCCTCCAGTTGCTCCAGGCACATGGGGATGTCGGCGGAGGGCAGGTCGATTTTGTTGATGACGGGGATGATGGCCAGGTTCTGGCGGATGGCCAGGTTCAAGTTGGCGATGGTCTGGGCCTGGACTCCCTGGGAGGCGTCGATGAGGAGGATGGCGCCCTCGCAGGCGGC
>JAEDNB010000063.1 GCA_016302725.1 Lentisphaeria bacterium | reverse complement strand
CCCGTCCCCTTGATGAAAAGATGAGCGTCCCCCTGAAGGCCGTCTTTGTCTCCGGCCACAAAAATCCCGACATCGATTCCCTCTCCGCCGCCATCGGCCTGGCGGAATTGCGCCGCCGCCAGGGCAATCCCCTGGTGAAGGCCCTCTGCCCGGGAGTGCTCTCCGAACGGGCCCGCTTCCTCCTCCAGCGCTTCCATTGCCCCGCCCCCCTCTGCCGCAACGATGTCTATGTGCGCGTGGCGGATGTCATGGAAAGCGCACCCCCCACCGTCCCCGCAGGAAAAACCCTCTGGGAAGGCTTCCAAATCCTCCGGGAATGCGGATTGCCCCGGCTCCCCGTGGTGGACGAAAGGGGACGCTACCAGGGAATGCTCAGCCCCATGGGGGTGCTGAACCAGCTCCTGGGACTGGGGGACGACAAGGAGGGACATCGCCTCGCCTCACGGGAAGTCTACGCCTCCGTCCGCAATGTGGCCAGCGCCCTGGACGGCACTCCCGTCACCGCCGCCTCCCCCGAGGAGATGGTCCGCTTCCAGGTCTATGTGGCCGCCATGCAGGTGGATTCCTTCGACGCCCATCTCCCCTGGGAGAACCGGGGCCGCCTGGCCGTCATCGTGGGAGACCGGCCGGACATCCAGGAGCGCGTCATCGACCGCCAGGCCCGCCTCCTCATTGTCACGGGGGGGCATCCTGTGGAGGGGCGCCTGGTGGAGAAGGCGCACCGCCTGGGAGTGACCATCGTGGAGAGCCCGGGGGACTCCGCCCAGGTAATCCGCCGCCTGGCCTTCGCCTCGCCGGTGGAGAACTCCGGCCTCCGGGGGCATACCCTGATTCTCTCCCCGGAAGACCGCCTCCGGGACGTGGCACCCCGGGTTTCCGCCCATTTCGAGGACGTAATCCCCGTGCTGAACCCTGCCGACGGCACGCTGGCCGGCATCGTCTTCAAGAAGGCCGTCAGCCAGCCGCCCCCCTTCCAGATGGTTCTGGTGGACCACAATGAAATCGAGCAGAGCCTCCCCGGCGTGGAGTCTCTTCCCGTGGTGGAGGTGGTGGACCACCACCGCCTGAAGACAATGCCCACCGACCAGCCCATCCGCTTCACCGCCGATGTGGTGGGCTCCACCTGCACCCTGATCTCCCGCATGTACAAGGACGCAGGGGAGTCCCTCTCCCCCGCCCTGGCGGGAATGCTGCTTGCCGGCATTGTCACTGACACCCTCAACCTGAAAAGCCCCACCACTACGGAACGGGACAGGAAGGCGGTCGCCTGGCTGGAGAAGCTGGCGGGTTGCACGGCCACCGGGTTGATGGAGGAACTCTCCTCCATCGCCTCCCCCCTGGCTTCCCAGGACGCCCTCCTGGTGCTGAACGGCGACCGGAAGGCCTACACGGAAGGAAAGTGGACCTTTGCCCTGGCCCAGGTGGAGGAAAGCAATCTCCTCCTCCTGGACCAGCGCCAGGCAGAACTGGAACGGGCCATGGAGGAAGTCATGCGCCAGGAGAAACTGGATTTCCTGGGGCTGCTGGTCACCGACCCCGTCCGGGAAAATTCCCGGATGCTTCTCCTGGGCCTGGAAGGGCTGGGGCAGGCCCTCCCCTACGCCAATCTCTCCCCCCATCTCTTCGACCTCCCCGGCGTCCTCTCCCGGAAAAAACAGCTCCTGCCCCAAGTCCTGGCCGCCCTCCGCTCCCTCCCACAATAGGGGCGGAATCCCGCTCTTCCTTCCCTAAACCCCGATAATCCTTAAGGAGAATCCCCTATGATGTTTGAAGCTGTCACCTGGGTCTACCCCCAGGGAAAAAACCGTGCCGTGACCTTCAGTTACGATGATGGACAAATCTTCGACCGCCGCGTGGTGAAAACCCTCAACGAACACGGCATGAAGGGCACCTTCAACCTCTGTTCCAGCTTCAACATGGGGGGAAAAAACAAGGCAAGCTACATCCCCGCCGAGGAAATCCAATCCCTCTACCAGGGACATGAGGTGGCCGTCCACGGAGCCCACCACCCATACCTGGAACGGGTCGCCCCAGGACAGGTCCTCGCTGAAATCCTGGAGGACCGCCGAACCCTGGAGCGACTGGCCGGACAGGTGGTCACCGGCATGGCATATCCCTACGGAAGCTGGAACGACATGGTCCTCGCCCAACTCAAGGCGGCGGGCATCCAGTACAGCCGGACCACACGCGCCACCATGCACTTCGACTGCCCCAGGGAATGGCTCACCTGGGACCCCACATGCCACCACAACGATGCCCTCCCCCTGGTGGAACCCTTCTGCCGCCAGGGACGCTCCCTCAGCCTCTTCTATATCTGGGGACATAGCTACGAGTTCGACCGGAATAAAAACTGGGACGTCCTGGAACGGCTCTGCGACGCACTCCCCAAGGACGAACAAACCTGGTACGCCACCAACGGCGAAATCTTCCGCTATATCCACGCAATCCAGCAAATGGTCTTCTCCGTGGACCAGAATCTCCTCCACAACCCCACCGCACAGGAGGTCTGGTTCCTCTGGCGCAACGAATGCCCCCGCTCCGTCCCCCCCGGAACGACCATCGAATTGAAGTAGTTCGTCTCCTTGCTTGTCAAGGAGACACTGAATAAAGTCGTAGGTTTATAGATTTCAATAACTTATAACTTACGGGAAAGCCAGGCGGGCCCATGCCCGGCGTGGGCCTGCCTTCCCGTGCCCCGTGTCTCCGCGGCGGCGTCCATGGGCTAGGAGAGCCTTGCCGTGAAGGCGAAGGGGGGGAGGATGGGCTGGTAGCTCCTCCATTCCTCGGGGGAGAAGAAGACCTTGGCCAGGAAAAGCCCCTTGGCGGGGGCGGAGTCCGCCGCCAGGGAGCGGCTCTTTCCCGCCAGCACCTCCCGCACCTCCTCCGGCCTGGCATATCCCAGCCCGATGTGCACCAGGTAGCCCACCAGGCTCCGCACCATCTTGTAGAGGAAGCTGTCCCCCACGGCGTTGACGTAGAGCATCCCGTCCCCCGTCTCTATCAGTTCCAGCCGCCGCAGGTTCCGTACGGTGGAATCCATGGGCTTTCCGGAGTTGACGGCGAAGGAGGCGAAGTCATGCTCTCCCTGGAGGAGCGCGGCGGCGGTGCGCATGGCCTCCCGGTCCAGGTCCCGCGGGGTGCGCCAGAGGTAGCGCACATACAGGGGGTTGGGCTTGAAGCCTGGCGCCAGGCAGTAGGTGTAGGCCTTTCCGCAGTTGTCGTGCCGCGCGTGGAAGGGTTCCGGGCAAACCCGCGCCCGGCGCACATAGATGTCCTCCGGCAACCACCGGTTCAGGCGCCTCTGCAGATCCTCGGCGGCCACATCCCCTGGCAAAACCGCCTCGAAGGACACCTGCTGGTCCAGGGCGTGCACCCCGGCGTCCGTCCGGCTGGAACCATAGATTTTCAACTCCGGGGCCCGCAGCATGAGGCGAAGCCGCGTGAGCAGTTCCCCTTGCACAGTGGGATGGTCCGGCTGGACCTGCCACCCTGCATAACGGGTGCCGTCATAGGCAATCGACAGGTGAAAGCGGGTGGCTTCTGCCACGTCGGGGGAGGGGGCGGCAATGGCGTCCATGGGAAGGCAGCGGGCTGGAGAAGGGGCGGACAATAAAAAAGGGCCGGCCTCTCCGGAGGGAAAGGACGGCCTTCATAACCGCCCCGCCTTGGTTATACGGGGCGGGGACAGCCAGGGGAAACCACAGGGAAGGCTACTTGCCCCCCTCCTGGGAGAGGAACTCGGCGCGCTCGTGCTCCATCACCAGTTTGATGACCTCCGCCCCGCTCTGGCACTTGGGCAGTTTCTCCACAAAGGCGGAAGACTTCAGAAGCCGGGCCATGCAGCCCATCAGGTGCAGGTGCAGTTCAATGTTCTGGCTGCACACCAGGAAGAACATGTGGACCGGCTTGCCGTCCGGCGCGTTGAAGTCCACACCCTCCTTGGAATACCCGTAAATCACCGCGGCACTGGCACGCAGCGTGGGAATGGGATCCCGGGGATGGGGAATGGCGATGCCCTCCCCGACTCCCGTGGACAGCACCTGCTCCCGCTGCAGGCACTTGGCCCGCAAATCCTCCACGTCCAAGACCAGGCCGTAAAGGAGACGGTCCCCCGTCAATTCCTTGATGACCTCCTCCTTGGTCTGCCCCTTCAGGTCCAGGAGAATCCGGTCCTCGCTCATCACACGGCTCACAGGAATGCCAATCTGGGGATGGCTGATGATGGAGGAACTCTCCTCCGCCTCCAGGGGACTGCTCTCCGACGCAGACCCGGGGAAAAACACCTGGTCAATCTGGCTGCCGTTGAAACGCCACTGGCCACCAATCTTCGCTCCCTGGATCTTGCCGGTGTTGATCATCCGAAGTATCGTGCGCTCGTTCACACGCAAATACTCCGCAAGCTCTTTCAAGGTCAGAATCATGTTTGTGTCTCGTGAATAGGATGGGTGGACAAAGGGGGACAAAACAGGAAAAAGAAGGTCAATCGCACAGACAAAATAATCCCAGTTCGTCAATTTGCAAGTGAATGAAAGAAAAAATATGACAATTCAGGACAATTTCCTTTCAAGAGAGCGTGCCGGCTCTGCCAGCAACCGGGGAGCCCCCGTTTTGCCAGGCAGGGGAGGGGGAGGCGGCCTGGCGTTTTCCCTGCGCCGCCCCGGCTTGCGCCCCGGGAAATTGGAATATATTTATAAATATTTGGGTATTAATAAGTTATATCATCATATCCTGCTCTCCCTCCGCGGAATGAGGGAGGTCTTTCCGGGGGAAACAAAAAAGGCAGACATTTCTGTCTGCCTGGGAAGGGATGGCGCCGATGACAGGGCTCGAACCTGTAACCAAGTGGTTAACAGCCACCTACTCTGCCATTGAGCTACATCGGCGTCAAATCGTGGAACGGGGCATAAGATAACCATGGAACGGAGGACTTCAAGCGGGCATGGGAAAAAAAGTGGAAAAAGAAGGGGAATCCCGTGGCTGGGGCAGGGAAAGCGCAAGGCATATATTATCCCCCGGACTTTTCCGGTTCCGGGCGCATTCCCTGGTGTGTGTGCCGTCGGGCAAGGCGGCTTTTGCCGCCCCCTCCTCCGCCTGCCTCTTCCTTGCGCCCCCTCCTCCCTTCCCCATGCCCTTTCGACGGCCATCCCCCCTCCTTTTCCTGCTTCTCCTCCTCTCGCTTGCGCCTTTTCCGGGGGGAGTCCGCGCCGGCGAAGTGGAACTCTCCCTGTGGGGAAAGGAGTGCGTGCCCTCCGGCGACGTGGAGACGCGGGCCTTCTATCATCCCCGGGGGGGGCTGCTGGAATTGTCCACCCGCTTCCGTCCGGAGGGGTCGAAGCGGGCCTGCTGGGATTTTCCCCTGTCGGTGGACTTGAGCCGGTGCGCGGGGGTGCGCCTGCGGTTCCGCGCCATCCACGGGGACCTGGCCAGCCAAATCAAGCTCCATTTGCGCCTGGGGGGGACCTGGTACCAGGCGACGCTTACGCCCCGCACCTATGGGCTTTGGGAGGAACAGGTGATTTCCAAGGCTTCCTTCCTGCCGGAGGGAAAAGGGACGGCCTCCTGGCGGAATTGCGACATGCTTCGCATCGCGGCCTGGCGCGGCTCCCCCGGCGCCTTCTCCCTGCAGGTGGCCGCGTGGGAATTCCTGGACCCCAACATCCCCGTCGCCCTGGTTCGGGGGGGGCTCTCCCGGGGGCCATTGCCGGAGGAAAAGCGCCGGGAGGCCCTTCGCCATGGCCAGCATCTGGGGGAGAGCCTGGCCAGGGGAGGGCTTTTCCCCGCCGTGGTGGATGAACCGGACCTCACTCTCTCCGCCCTGCGCCAAATCCAGTGCGCACTGCTTCCCAGCGGCGAGGGGCTGGGGGAAAATGGGGTGGATACCCTGTGCGCCTTCCTGCGCCAGGGAGGACGCCTGGGGGCCTTCTATGCCCTCCCTCCCAGGCTGGCCAATGTGATGCAGCTGCCAGCAGGAAAGTTCCGCAAGGGGGGAAGCCTGGGACGGGCCATCACGGGGCTGGCCACCAATGGAGGCGCCTCCTTCCGGCAGGGATGCCCCGCCATCCTGGCCGTGGACGCCCCGGCCTCGGAACACCTGAAGCCACGGGCCTGGTGGGTGGACGCCACAGGGCAGAAAACCCCCTTCCCCGCCATCCTCCAATGCCCCTCCGGATTCTGGATGACTTATGTCTACTTGAGGCAGGACGAACCCCATGCCATCCCTGTCCTGGCCGCCTTCCTGGAGGACCACGCGCCGGGCATCCGGAAGACCGCCGGGGAATGGCTGCTCCGGCAAGGGAGGTTCGCCTTGGCCAACGCAGGGCCGGGCCCCCATGAACGCGGCCGCAAGTGCCTCGAACGGGCGGAAAAAGCACAGCGCTCGGGGGACTATCCAGGAGTGCTGGCCGCCCTCCTCGCCCTGGAGGATGCCCTGGCGTCGGAGGCCATGCCTGCCTCCGCCCCCGAATCCGCGGACGCCGGGGAAATGCGCGGCGTCTGGATGCGCTCCCCCACCGGCTTCCCCCGGCAGGGCTGGGCCTCCCCCCTCCGCCTCCTGAAACTGGCCCGCTTCAACGCGGTCTTCCCCCATTTCCTCTCCCCCCATGCCACCGCATGGCCCTCCTCCCTGGCCACAGGGCGTCTGGACGGAGCGGGGGAGGGCGCCGTGGGCCAGTGCCTCGCCCAGGCGGAACCCCTGAATGTCCAGGTGCATGCCTGGTGCCAAATCCTCAATGCCTCCGACGCCCCCCAGGAGTTCCGGACGCGCATGGAAAGGGAAGGGCGGTTCCAGCGGAAGGCCACGGGGGAGACCGTCCCCTGGCTCTGCCCCACCCAGCGGGAAAACCGGATGCTCATGGCTTCCCTGGTGGGGGAACTGGCCCGGAAATATCCCCTCCAGGGCATCCATCTAGATATGGTGCGGTACGAGGGCAGCCAGGCCTGTGTCTGCCCAAGGTGCCATGCCGTCTTCCGGCAGTTCCTGGGGCAGGAGCCCGGCCCCTGGCCCGAATGCGTCCAACTCCCCGGAAAGACCCGGGAGGCATGGGAAAGATTCCGCGTCCGGCAAATCTCCCAACTGGTGCGGGAACTGGCCGCAGCCGCCCGCCGCAGCCGCCCGCGGATCCAGGTCTCCGCCGCCGTCTATCCCGACCGGGAAAATGCCCGCCGCAACGTGGGGCAGGATTGGGCGGCTTGGCTGAAGGAGGGGATGGTGGATTTTCTCTGCCCCATGGACTACCGCTCCTCCTCCGCCCTGCTGCAGGGGGACCTGGCCCGGCAACGGGAGGCGGCGGGGACTCAGGCGGCAAAGATCCGCCCCGGCCTGGGGGTGACCCCCAATCAACTCTCCCGCCAGGAAACCCTTCGGCAAATCCAGGCGGTCCGCGCCGCCGGCATGGGGGGCTTCCTCCTCTTCGAATGGACCCCCCAGGTGGCGGAACAGTGGCGCTGACGCGCCGCTTGAGGCGGAGGTTTGGAGGGACGACGCAGGGCGACTCAACCTCGCCTTTCCGGCAGACTTGGGGAAAAATTCCCGGGGGACGGCTTGCAATCCTTGTGGAGGGGGATACAGTATGCGCCGTTTCAAATGCTCCTCATAGCTCAGTCGATAGAGCGCCTGGTTGTGGCCCAGGAGGTCACCAGTTTGAGCCTGGTTGAGGAGCCCATTTTGCTGCGGCTTCCCCCGGAAGCCTCCGGGAGTCTGTCCGCAGCCGTTCCGTTACCTCACGACAAGGGATTCCCTCCTAAGTCAGCGGGCAGACGTGTCGGAAAAGAAGAGGCGCGCCACGCTCAATTCAGGCGCCCCCTCCAGGAAGCCCGCGTTTTCTGGCCTTGAGACAAGGCCGGAGGATGCGGGCTTTTTTTGTTTTCTGTCCCGGAATCCCCCCTCGCCATCGTCCATCCCCTTTCGGAAGCAGCGGAAGGGAGGCGGCGAAGGGGGCGAAATGTCCCGTTGCACCAAGGAGGTCGTCATCATGCCGGAGGAAAATCGTCGTGTCGCGGTCATCGCCATTTGGATTGAGGCCAGGGAGAGCGTTGTCGAGGTGAATCGCCTCCTTTCCGGGTACCAGGAACTGGTGCGGGGAAGGATGGGGCTCCCCTTCCGCGATTTCTCCGCCAGCCTCATCTCCCTGATTCTGGAGGGCACCACCGACCAGATGGGAGCCCTCTCGGGAAAACTGGGAATGCTCCCCGGGGTGACCGCGAAAATCCTTTTCCTGACTCGACAGCTCCCTAAAAAAGAAACGCGCCCCACCGCTCCCGGCGGCGAAGCCTGACAAAGCCAGGCAAGACGGCCCGGACGACGGCAAGGCGCAGCCCCCCCCAGAACCCCATGAAACTCAAGACCCTGCTCTTTGCCGCCCTGCTGCCCCTGGGACTCCTGGCCCAGGAGGCAACGCCGCAACTCCCCCTGGAAGAGGAGGCCGCCCCCCAGGCCGCCGCCGTCCTGGAACCCGTCGTGGTGACCGCCCGGGGCCTCCCCCGCCCCGTCTCCCAGACCCCTGGAGGAATCTCCTTGATGGAGGCTGAAAGCCTCTGGAAACTCCAGCCCCTCTCCCTCTCCGACGCCACCTCCCGCCTCCCCGGGGTCTCCGTCTCCCGGGATGGGCGCTGGGGAGGCGAGGTGAATGTGCGCGGGCTGGACCGGGGACGCCTGGTCTTCCTCTTGGACGGACAGCGCATCATCACCGCCACGGATGTGGCCGCCCAGTTCGGCCTGATTCTCCCCATGGAGGTGGAAAGGGTGGAAATCCTCAAGGGGCCCATCAGCCAACTGTATGGCAGCGGCTCCATGGGAGGGGTGGTGAACGTCATCACCAAGGGCGCCTCCTTCACGGAGACCCCCCAGGCCCACGGAGGCACCACGGTCTCCGGCTCCACCAACGGAAAGGGATATGCGGTGCACGCCTGGACCTCCTACTCCCAGGAGGATTTCTGGGCTTATCTCTCTGGCGGCATGCGCAGTGCCGATTCCTATGACGACGGCGCGCATGACCAGGTCCGGAACAGTTTCTTCCAGGATGCCCAAAGCACCTTGAAGCTGGGCTACCGCTGGAGCCCCGACAATGTGACCGAGTTCAAATACAGCCGCTACCGGGCAAAGGATGTGGGCATCCCCGGCGCCTCCAATCTCCCCGCCATCTCCCAGCGGGTGGTCTATCCCCGCACTACCCTGGAGGATTTCGCCCTCAAGCATACCTTCCAGCCTGAAGGAGAGGTCTGGAAGAAATCCACCTGGGAAATGGGCTTCGGCATTATCGAACGCCATGTGCGCATCGACCGCTTCAACAAGGTGGCCGCCGGACCCCAGCAGGTGCTGGTCGCCCCCAATGCCACCCACCGCACCTTCTCCGCACGCCAGGAAAACCACCTGGAACTGGCGGAGGGACACGCCCTGACCCTGGGAATGGATTTCTGGCGCTGGAGCTATACCGGAAGCCGCCTCAAAAAGGTGGTCCACCCCGTCAAGGGCCCCCTCTCCGCATGGGACGACCCCCTCTCCGACTCCGTGCAAAACAACCTGGGCGCCTTCGCGGAATACGATTGGGGAATCGCCCCGGAATGGACCCTCAACGCCGGACTCCGCGTCGACCGAAACTGGTCCCGCAGCGAGGCACTCTACGATACCAATATCCTCACTGGAAAGCATTCCCTCCTGCGGAAACGCCAGAAAGCGGACGACTGGGCCTGGAGCGGGCACCTGGGCCTGACCTGGGATTTCGCCCCCCAGTGGTCCATGACCCTCCTGGGCGCCCGGGGATACCGCACGGCGGACCTGATGGACCGCTATAAATACATCCAGCTCAACGCCACCGCCGGAACCGCCACCTGGGGGGACCCCTCCCTGGACCCCGAGGTCTCCTGGTATGCCGAATACGGCCTCCACTACGTGGGCGACCGCGCCCGGGCAAGCCTCTCCCTCTTCTACCATCAGCTCCACGACCTCATCGAGGCCAAGCCCTACGGGGACCCCACCACCATCGGAGGCAAGGACTACTACAACGAGCGCATGTCCAATGTGGCCCGTGCCGTCCTGAAGGGAGTGGAAGTGGAGGGCGAAGTCAAGGTGAACAGCCTCCTGACCGCCTACGCTTCCGCCGCCTGGATGGAAGGCACCAATGAAAGCGAGGATACCTACTTGCGCTACAATCCCCCCGCCAGTGGATTGCTGGGACTGCGGGCCCACTGGGAGAACGGCCTCTGGGTGGAGGCCGAGGCACAGGCCGCCGCCGGACAACGCCATACCCCCAGGAACGTGGAACACTCCCGCCGCTGGGCCACCATGAACCTCCGGGGCGGATACGCCTTCAAGCTCTGGGAGATGGACAGCGCCGTCACCATCGCCGCCGAAAATCTCTTCAATACCCGGTACGTGAACTACCTCTCCACTACGCGGAATCTCCCCTATCGGGAGCCGGGACGTAATCTGACGGTGGCCTTCACCACGCGCTTCTAGCCCCGCCATACCGCAAGAACACACGCACAGAGACACACATCGAAAACCTGTCCCCTCCCTTCCCCGGCAGCACGGGAAGGAAGGGGCGCTTGCGCCACGCCTCTCCGGGGAGACGCGGCATCGCAGGGGGAAGCCTTTTCTAGAAACCTAGATATCTAGACCCAAACGACTTAACGCCCCCCCGGGCTGGGCCATGCTGGCATGGGCCAGCCCTCCGTGTTCTGTTATGTAACTTGCAAGCAGGCTGGTGACTTTTTTTAAAGTTT
>JAEDNB010000062.1 GCA_016302725.1 Lentisphaeria bacterium | reverse complement strand
CCAGTTGATCCATGCCCTCTGCCGCAAGGGGACGCTCCATCCCCGCTTCGCCCCCGCCGGCGCCGGGGAATGGGCCCAGCGGCTCATCGCCCTATACCAGGACGCCTGCCGGGACGGACTTTCCGCCGGGGAACTGGAGGAACTGCTGAAGCCCATCCAGGAGGAGATGGCGGACAGCCGGCTCTTCGGCGCCTTCCGGAGGCTGCTGGAGGAACGCTGCCAATACGCCCTGCCCGCAGACACCGACTTCCCCGCCATGCGGATGCCCCTGCTGAAGGCCTCCGCCCAATGGCTCCAGGGGGACGCCCCCCTCCCCTCCCTGGAGGAGTGGGGCAGGCGCCTCCAACTCCTCCACCCCCAGAACCCCCTGGCCGCCAACGGACAACTCTACGGAGACCTGCCCGAAAACCAGGTCCTGCGCGCCTTTGACGCCCCCACGCCCCAGGGCCTGGTGGACCGATACAACACCGGCGTCATCCAGGCCCTCCTCCTGGGATGCACCTCCCTGGAAGTCACCGTCCGGGCCCAAGACGCCCCCCAGTTGCGCCGGCTCTGCCAATATCTCCGCTTCTTCCGCCTCCTGGCGCGCCTGCGACCCGCAGACGGCACCCCCCTCTCCCTGACCATGGAGGTGGACGGGCCAGGGGCCGTCCTGGAACAGGGCAGGCGCTACGGCCTGCAACTGGCCCAGTTCTTCCCCGCCCTCTGCACCATGCCCCAGTGGCGCCTCTCCGCAAAAATCCTCTGGCGGGGCCGGGAGGCCCGCCTGGAACTGGACCAGCGCAGCGCCCTGAAATGCCCCTACCACCACTTCGCCGCCTGCCTCCCCGACGAGGTGCGCCTCTTCCGGGAAGCCTTGGCAAGCCTGCCCCCCCCCTGGCAACTCCTGGAGGAGTTCTCCCCCCTCCAGGAAGAGGGGGGGCTCCTCATCATCCCCGACTTCTCCTTCCGCTGGAACGAAACCCCGCGCCCCCTCCACCTGGAACTCTTCCACCAATGGCATGGCCGGGAACTGCCCCGCCGACTGGCCTGGCTCGCCCAGCACCCCCAATGCCCCCTTGTGCTGGGGGTGGACCGCGCCCTCCTCAAAAGAAAAGAGGTGGCCCAGGCCCTGGAAGACTCCCCCCTCTTCCCCAAGGTCGGATTCCTCTACCGGGACTACCCCACCGTGGACAAGACCCTCCGCGCCCTGGAAAGACGCCGGCAAACCCTGGACGGCGAAAACGGGCGGAAAACCGGGGGACAGCCCCCGTTGCCCTAGGCACCCGCCCATTGTGACGCTACATTAGCACTTCAGACTCCGCCCCGGACCGACCCGCCCTGCCCCTCCCCTACTCACGACGACCCCCATGAAAAGACTCCTCCTCCCCCTCCTGTGCGCCCTCTGCACCCTGCCCCTCCTGGGCACAGACCTGCTCCTCTACGAAAGTTCCGCCGAGCGCCCCCCCCAGGTGGACTGGAAGCCCACCAGCGATGTCACCATGGTCCAGGCCCCCTGGCCCAATGGCGAGTCGGGCCTCACGGTGAAATTCACCTACAAGGGCGGCACCCAGGGATGGCCCTCCGGCAAACTCTGGCTCCCCGAGGGACTCCGGGACTGGAGGCGCGCAAAGACCCTCAACCTGGAAATCTTCTGCGACGCCTCCTGCCGCGTGGGCCTGGAACTGGCCACCTACGCCGACTCCACCACCAAGAACATGGGCGGCGGCACCCTCTACTTCACCCCGGGGCGCCACAGGATCAAAATCGACCTGGGGGAACTCCAGGGCTTTGACATCAGCCAGGTCAAATACCTGGATGTCTTCGCCTCCCACCCCCAGCAGGACTATTCCGTCTACGTGGGCGACATCTTCCTGGAGCTGGAAGACCCCGAAGCGGAGGCCGACCGCAACCGCGCCTTCCTTCGCCATGCCAAGAATAGCCTGGCCTGGAGGGAAACCCTCCTCTCCGGAAAACTCCCCAAGTCCGCCGAACCCCTCCGGAAAATGGTGGACGCCCTCCCGGAAACCCCCGGCCTGGACCAGACCGAGGCACTCCAGGCACTCCTCCGGAAAACCCTCCCCCAAGTGGACCGGATTTTCTTCCAGAGAGACGCCCGGGAGCACGCCGGCCTGGCCCTGCGCTGGTGCATGCCCGAGGAAAAGGTCCTCCGGGACCGCTACGCCTTCCGGGCACCCTACTCCCCCGACTACACCATCCAGGCCGCCCGGGGCGAAGGGGAGTCCGCCCAACTGGTGGGCTTCGCCTCCCGCCCCCTCCAGGGCGTCACGGTCCAGTGGGAAACCCTCCCCGCCCGGGAGGACGGCACACAAATCCCCCCGCAGGCCCTGGCCCTCTCCCCCGTGGGCTACGTGAAAACCTCCGACCCCGCCTACAAGACAGAATACGTGGGATACTGGCCCGACCCCATCCTGGAATATCTCCAGACCCCCATCCCCATGGAGGCCGACACCTACCAGTCCTGGTGGCTGGATGTCCAGGTGCCCCAGGAACAGGCCCCGGGACTCTACCAGGGCAGCGTGAAGGTCACCTACGACGGCGCCACCCAGAGCCTCCCCATCGCCATCCGCGTCCATGATTTCACCCTGGCACAGGGCGTCCCCTACTTCTCCCCCATCCACTTCATCGTCCCCCCCGCCTTCCCCAAGGCCCCCGAGGCACGGAGAAAATACTGGGAGGACATTGCGCTGATGCTGATCCAGCACCGCCTCCAGCCCGACGCCATCTACTCCGGCCCCGACCGCCCCAACCTGGTGGAGGAGTCCCAGTGGCTCCTGGAACACGGCGCACAGTATTTCAACCTGGGCTTCATCAACGACAAGGTGGACGACGCACTCCTGGCGAAGGTCCAGGAGGCCTACCAGGCATGCCAGAAGGCCGGCATCCTGGACCACGCCTACATCTACTGCTACGATGAAAAGCCCGCCGACATGTTCCCCCTCATCCGGGAATCCCTCCAGAAGATCCGCAAAGTTGCCCCCGGGGTCCCCGTCTACACCACTCTCTACGACGGCACCTTCGGGCGGGAAAATGGGCTGGACGAGGTCATCGACGCCTGGATCCCCCTCACCGTCTCCTACGGGCGGAACCAGGACAATGCCGCCCTGGCCCGCGCCCGGGGGGACAAGGTCTGCTGGTACGTCTGCTGCGCCCCCACCATGCCCTACGCCAACTTCCTCCTGGAGCACCCCGCCACCGCCAACCGGCTCCTCATGGGCTTCATGAAGAAGAAATACGGTTCCCAGGGCTTCCTCTACTACCAGACCAGCGTCTGGCGCATCTACGAGAAGGACAACTCCGGCACCTATGTCTTCAAGGACATGATTTCCACCCCCGTCGCCGGCGGCCCCCTCCTGGAGTATCCCTGGATCGGGGAGTCCTTCCAGAACTTCCCGGGAGACGGGCGCCTCCTCTATCCCGCCACCGACGGCCCCATCCCCACCACGCGCCTCAAGAGCATCCGGGACGGCATGGAGGACTGGATGTATCTGGAACTGCTGGAAAAGGCCCTCGCCCGCGCCGAGGCCATGGATGACACCTGGAAGGAAGCCGCCCGCCAGGAACTGGAGGTGGAACCGGAACTGGTCAAGAACCTGACCGAATGGACCACCGACCCTGCCCTGGTCCAGGCCAAGAAGCTGCGCCTCGCCACCCTGCTGGACCAATACGCAAAGGCCAACCCCTAAGACAAAAGCCACCCGAGGCAGGGACGCCTTCCCTCCCCTGCCTCCCTCCCCCTTTCCTCCCATACCTCCCTCCCCCTTTCCTCCCATGCGCAACCTCCTCCTTTCCCTGCTTCTCCTCCTCTCCCTGGCCCTGCCGGCCAAGGAGGCGCTCCTCACGGTCCCCTCCTCGGACCGTCCTCCCGAGGCGGACTGGAAGTTAGAGGGCGGGCCGGTGAACATGTCCCTGGCCCCCTGGCCCAACGGGGAATCGGGGCTCACGGTAAAATTCACCTACCCCGTCTCCTCCGGCGGCTGGCCTTCCGGGAAATTCCAGGTGCCCCAGGAAATGCGGGACTGGAGCAACGCCAGGACCCTCGTCATTGAACTGTACTCCGAGATTCCCAAGCGGGTGGGCGTGGAGGTGGCCACCATCCCGGAACTCCCCCGGCGCTTCTCCTTCAGCAGCCAGGCCCTCACGGAATGCCAGCAGGGGCGCAACACCCTGCGCCTCCCCCTGGAGCAGATGGTTGGCTTTGACTTGAGCCAGGTGAAATACATCGACATCTTCACGGGGGATGTCGCCCAGGAATACTCCATCTACGTGGGGGAAATCCGGCTGGAACTTCGCGACCCCGAGGAGGAGGCCGCCAGGAACAAGGCCGCCATGCAGGAAGCCCGCGCCGGCCTGGAATGGCGCAAGGCCCTCCTGAAGGGGAAACTGCCCCCCTCCGCCGCCCAGCTCCAGGCCCTGGAGAGCTTCCTCCCCGAAACCCCGGAGACCAGGCAGGTGGAGCGCTTCCAAAAGGAGTGCGGCAAGGTCTTCCCCCGCCTGGACGCCCTGTATTTCCGACGGGCGGCGGAGGCGGAGGGGGGGGTCGCCCTGCGCTGGTGCATGCCCGAGGAAAAGGTCCTCCGGGAAGACTACGCCTTCCTCCACGCCCCCCTCCGGGAATATGCCCTGGAGGCGGCCCGCGGCGAGGGGGAATCCGCCCAGTTGGTGGCCTATGCCCCCACCCCCCTGCAGGGAATCCAGGCGGAATGGGAAACCCTCCCCGCCATGGAGGACGGGACGCAAATCCCCCGGGAGGCCCTCATGCTGGCCCCCGTGGGCTACGTGAAAACCCAGGATCCGCCCTACCAGACGGAACACATCGGCTACTGGCCCGACCCCATCCTGGAGTATCTCCAGGCCCCCTTCCCCCTGGAGGCGAAAACCTACCAGTCCTGGTGGCTGGATGTCCAGGTCCCCCAGGACCAGAAGCCGGGGCTCTACCGGGGGGCGGTGAAATTCACCTATGACGGCGGCAGGAGCCTGGTGCTTCCCTTCACCATCCGTGTCCACTCCTTCACCCTGTCCAAGGGAGTCCCCTATTTCTCCCCTGTCCAGTTCGGCACCCTGGCCAACTACCCCGCCGACCCGGAGGCCAGGCGGGCCTACTGGCGGGAAATCGCCCTCCTCCTCATCCGCCACCGCCTGCAACCCGACCAAATCTACCGGGGCGTGGACCGACCCCATATGCTGGAAGACTCCCAATGGCTCCTGGAACAGGGCGCCGGATTCTTCAACATGGGCTACATCAACGACAGCCCCTCCCCGGAAATCCTGGAAACCCTTGCCAAAAACTACCGGGAGTGCCAACGCCTGGGCATCGCCGACAAGGCCTACATCTACACCTTCGACGAAGCCCCCGCACAACGCTTCCCCCTCATCCGCGACACCTTGAAAAAAATCCGCGAGGCCGCCCCGGGGCTGCCCATCTACACCACCCTCTACGACGGCACCTTCGGCAAGACCAGCGGAATGGAGGAGCTGGTGGACGGATGGATTCCCCTCACCGTCTCCTATGGCCGGAACGCCGCCTATGCGGCGGAGGCGCGCGCCCGGGGGAAAAAGGTGGGCTGGTACGTCTGCTGCACCCCCCTCCTCCCCTACGCCAATTTCCTCCTGGAACACCCCGCCACCGCCAACCGCCTCCTCATGGGCTTCATGGCCAGGAAATACCGCCCCGACGGTTTCCTCTACTACGGCTCCTGCCTCTGGTCCACCTGGACCAAGACCGACAAGGGATATGTCCGCGACAAGGAAATCCCCATCCCCGTCACCGGAGGCCCCCTCCTCCAGGAACCCTGGGTCGCCAACTCCTTCCGGAACTTCTCCGGGGACGGACGGCTCCTCTATCCCGCCGCCGACGGCCCCATCCCCACCACGCGCCTCAAGAGCATCCGGGACGGCATGGAGGACTGGATGTACATGGACCTCCTGGAAAAGGCCGTCGCCGCCCCGGAGGGCATGTCCCGGGAGTGGCTCACCGAGGCCACCCGGGAGCTGAAGGTGGAGCCCTCCCTCGTCCAGGACCTCATCCACTGGACCCGTGACCCCCAGCTCCTCCAGGAAAAGAGACTGCGCCTGGCGCGGCTCCTGGATGAATACGCCGGAAAACCCTCCCCCGCCAATGAGTAGCCACCACGCCCCCCCTTCCACCGCCATGGCCCGCTCCAAGCCCGCCCTTCTGCCCTTCCTCCTGCTCCTCCTGGCCTTCCTGCCGGCAGGGCTTCCTGCGGCCACACGGCTTCTCTACTCCTTCTCCTATGACCGCCCCCTGGCCCCCCCTCACTGGGCCACCACCGTGGAGAAGGGGGACTTGACGGCGGAAATCCGCCCCTGGCCCAACGCCGAACCAGGCCTCACAGGCCATTTCTCCTACTCCGCCAGCCAGGGCTGGCCCTCCGCCAAACTCCTCATCCCCCCCGAATTGGCGGATTGGAGAAATCTCCAGTCCCTCCACATCGAACTCTTCGTCCCGGAGGACTGCACCTTCCTGGGCATCGAAATCCGCACCGCCGGGGACGCCAGACCCATCTCCTGGTATAATCTCTCCTTCTCCGCCGGCAGGCACCACCTGGTCCTCCCCCTGGAGGATTTCCAGGGAAGCCACGACCTCTCCCAGGTCATCCACCTGGATTTCTTCGGCATGCAGCCCAAAAAGCCCTTCCAGCTCTTCCTCGGGGACATCACCGGGGAATCCCGGGAGCCCCGGGAACTCCGGGAGGAAGGGGTCCAGGAGGCCAGGCGGCTCCGGGAGGCCCTCCAATGGCGCCAGGAACGCCTGGGCCGGAACGCCCCCCAGTCCCTCCCCAAAATGCTGGACCGGGTGGATGAATATCTCCAGGACGACTCCAGCCTCCATTTCCCCAGGGAACTCCTCCGGGAGTGCCGGGGACAGCTGCCCGGCCTGGACCTCCTCCTCTTCCGCCAGGAGGCCAAGGGAAAGACCCTCTCCCTCCTGTGGTGCTTCCCCGAGGAAAAAATCCACCGGGGCCCCTACGCCTTCCTGGCGCCCCCCTCCCCCGGCTATACCCTGGAAGCCGCACGGGGGGAAGCCGAATCCGCCCAGCTGGCCGCCCTGGCGCTCCGCCCCGCACAGGCCGTCCGCGCCTTCCTGGAAACACCCCCCCGCCAGGAGGATGGCACCCCCTTCCCCCTGGACGCCCTCACCCTCTCCCCCGTGGGCTACGTGGAGTGCCCCAAGCCCCACTACACCGTGGAGTTCAGCGGGCTGTGGCCGGACCCCATCCTGGAGTATCTCCAGGCCCCCTTCCCCCTGGAGGAGGGCCTCTACCAGTCCTGGTGGCTGGACGCCCAGGTGCCCCGGGACCAGAAGCCGGGACTCTACCGGGGGGAAGTGGTGGTGGTGGCGGACGGCGAACGCCAGGCCCTCCCCTTCGCCATCCAGGTGCGGAAGGTCACCCTGGAGCCCGGCGCCCCCTACTTCACCCCCGTCAGTTACGGAGGCCCCGCCCACATCCCCTTCAATGCGCCGGGATACTGGGAGTACAAGCACGCCATCATGGACATGCTCCTCCAGCACCGCCTCCAGCCCGATGAAATCTACATGGGGCCGGACAAGCCCAGGGCCCTGGAGGAGACCCAATACGCCCTGGCCCGCGGAGCCAAATCTTTCAACCTGGGGCACATCAACGGCGCCCTCTCCCCCGAACGGCTCCAGAGGATGCAGGAAGCCTACCGGATGTACCAGAAGGCGGGCATCCTGGACAAGGCCTACATCTACTGCTTTGACGAAGCCCCCGCCGAACAATTCCCCCTCATCCGGGAGACCCTCCGCCAAGTCCGCCAGGCCCTCCCCGGCGTCCCCATCTACACCACTCTCTACGACAACACCTTCGGACTCAAGAGCGGGCTGGACGAACTCGTGGACGGATGGTTCCCCGGAACCCGGATCTTCCATGCCAACCCGGAAAACATCCAGGCCGCCCGCGCCCGGGGACGGAGGGTGGGCTACTATGTGGCCTGCAGCCCCTTCCTCCCCTTTGCCAACCTCCTCATGGAATACCCCGGCATGGCCCCACGCCTCCTCATGGGCTTCATGGCCAAGAAGGTAGACAACCAGGACGCCTTCCTCTACTACGCCTCCACCCTCTGGCTCACCATCCGCCATGAAGGCGGAAACCATACCCTGGGAGAACCCATCCCCATCCCCGTCGCCGGAGGCCCCGTCCTCCAGGAACCCTGGAACGGAAACTCCTTCGGCAACTTCAACGGAGACGGACGCCTCCTCTACCCCGCCCAGGACCGCCCCATCCCCTCCCTCCGCCTGAAATACATGCGCGATGGCGTGGAGGACGCCATGCTCCTCGACCAGCTTCGGCAGACCCTGGAAAACACCCCCGTCGCCGCCTCTGGCCCGGCAGCCCAGTGGCTCCAGGAGGCCCGGAAGGAGGCCCAGGTCGAGGATGAACTGGTCACCTCCCTGGCCATCTGGTCCAAGGATCCGCGCCTCGCCCACCGGAAGCACAACCGCCTCCTCCAGCTCCTGGAGGGACAGCCAGCCACACACCCCTAACCCCCGCCCTTTCCATGAAAAACCCCCTCCTCTCCGCCTTGGCCGGGCTGGCCCTTCTGCTGCCCCTGCTACCTTCCCCCCTGGGTGCCGCGGAGTTCCGCGTCCGCACCACCCATGGAGTCCCCCGCATAGAGAAGGACGGGGAGGCCATCCGCGCCCGCTGGTTCTACGGGGGGCGTGGGCGCAGCCCCATCCCCCTCCAGCAGGGGGACCAGCATATGGAACTCGCCAGAATCTCCATCGTGGAGGAGGAGTGCGAACTCACCTTCCATTTCCGCTTCTCCCTCTCCCCCGGGGAATATTTCCTGGATGACTTCGAGGTCATCCGGGAGGACACCGGCGAATCCCTCTTCCCCCGGCAGACCTTTGACGACGCTCCCAAGGGCCCCTTCCTCTCCCTCCCCGGACGCACCTGGGAAATCTGGCCCCGCCTGCCCGAGGAACCCTCCTTCCAGGCCGCCATCCGGGACTATCCCGGAGAGCCCGGAAACCCCGCCCTCTCTGTCGTCTTCACCCCGGAGGCGGGAAAGGCCTACGCCAGAAGGGATCCCCACCTCTACCTGAGGGGAATCAAGGCCAAACTGGAACACGGCGCACGCTACCTCGTGCGCTTCCGCATATGGAGTTCCTGGGACAACGCCATCCTCACCCCCGGCTTCTACATCCCCCACCCCATCGCCTACCGCACCGCCTTCGCCGACGCCCCCGACGCAGACTCCGTCTTCTCCCGGCAAATCCGGATGGCCCACGACGCCGGCGTGGATTTCGTCACCACCATCCTGGACGTGCCCTGGCCCCAGGTACTCCCCCAGGACTTCTCCTCCGTGGACTCCGCCCTGGAACAAATCTTCCGCGCCAATCCCGACGCCTACGTCGTCCCCCGCCTCATGCTCTACGCCCCCGAATGGTGGAAGGACCAGAATCCCGATGAATTGATGAAATGGGACGAGGCCTCCTCCATCTTCCACAGGCGGGAGGTCAGCGTCAACAGCGAAAAGTGGCTCCACGACTCCCTGGAGATGCTGGAGGGGACCATCCGGCACCTGGAGGAAAAATACGGCGACCGCATTGCCGGATACCATCCCTGCGCCCAGGAAACCCAGGAGTGGTTCTACCGGGACAGTTGGAAGGAGGACTACCACGGCTACTCCCCCGTGGAAATCCAGGGCTTCCGAAAGTGGCTCGCCCGAAAATACCCCTCCGACCAGGCGCTCCAAAAGGCCTGGAAGGCCCCCGGCGCCACCCTGGAGACCGCACTGCCCCCCTCCCCAGAGCGCCAAAGGGCCGCCCAGCCCAGGACCGCCGTCCTGGACCCCCTGGCGGACCAGCAGGTCATTGACCACTATCTCTTCCTCCAGAACTCCATGACCGACGCCATCCTCCAGGTGGCACGGCGTGTCCGGGAGGCCACCCAGGAGAAAAAACTGGTCCTCTTCTTCTATGGCTACATCAACGCCTTCGGCCGGATGCAGCGCATGAGCGCCAGCGGACACCTGGACAACGGACGCCTCCTGGCCTCCCCCGACATCGACATCCTCTGCTCCCCCATCGACTACACCGACCGCTGGGAGGGCGAGGCCGGCCTTGCCATGACCCCGGCGGAATCCATCCTCCGGGCAGGGAAACTCTGGTTCTTCGAGGATGACAGCCGCACCTACCTGGCCACCCGGGGGGCTTTTGCGGGCCTGGAGCGCAGCCTCCCCACCCCCCGGGAAACCCGGAACGTGCTCCTCCGCCACACCGCCGAGGAAATCGTCCGCAACCTGGGATGCTGGTGGATGGACCTGCCCCTGCTGGGCTGGTATGAAGACCGGCAGCTCTGGACGGTCATGGAAGACCTCCGGGACATGGAAGAGGAGAAACTCCGGAATCCCCGTCCCTTCGTCCCCGCCATCGCCGCCACCTCCTCCGAGCGATCCGCCATCTACACCAAGGACGCCCGGAATTTCAACCTGCCCGCCTTCGAGCTCATCCGGGGGACCCTCTCCCGCTGCGGCGCAGCCGGCGGGATGTACTACCTGGAGGACCTGATGGAAAAGGGGGTGGACACCCCCGCCGTCATCGTGGGGAATGCCTGGGTCTTGAGCCGGCAGGACCGCGCCAGCCTGAAGGAAAGACTCCAGGGGAAGACCGTCCTCTGGTGCCATGCCCCGGGCCTCATGGACCCGGAGGAGGGCTACTCCCTGGAGAACTCCCGGGACCTCACCGGCTTCGCCCTGGCGCCCAAGAAAGGGGACGCACCCG
>JAEDNB010000061.1 GCA_016302725.1 Lentisphaeria bacterium | reverse complement strand
AGGGGCAGATACTCCTCCAGGATTTCCGTGACCAGCTGGAGGGAGCGGGGGTCGGAGGGGTTGAGGGTGTCGTGGGCCATGCGGTCGTGGAAGGAGAAGGTGCGCTGGGATCCCTTCACCTCCAGTTCGTTCAAATCCTCCAGGCGATGGCTGCGCAGGGCGGTGTAGAAATGCCCGAAGGTGGAAATGGAGGGAACCAATTCCACATGGCGGGCCTCGCAATACTCCTGCAGCCGGAGGACCTCCTCGGCGGTGAGGGGATCCCCGCCCTCCCAGATGTCACAGTGGCGCGCCAGGGCAAAGGTGTGCTCCACATACAGCTGGAGGTGGTTCATCTTGTAGTACGCCATCTTGTCCACCAACTGGAAGAGGGTCTCCAGGGTGGGAACCGCACCGCGGGTGACGTCATGGTAGAAGCCACGCACCGGGTAGTCGGGCTGGTCGTCCAGGCGGAAGGCCGGATACTCCACAGGGGATTGGGAAAGAATCTGGCGCAGGGTCTGCACTCCGTAGAAGAGCCCCGCCTCCCCAGGGGCCTGCAGCCGGATGCCCGTCGCATCCCCCTCCAGACGGTATCCATCCGGGGATTTCTCACACTGGCACAGGGAGAGGAGAATGCCAGGACGCCCGTAGGAGGCCTCCCCGACCCCCAGACGAAGACGGCGCCCCGAGGCCGACTCCAGCTCCCCCACAAAGTCCAAGGCGGCGTTCAGCAGGGAAGGGGTGTAGTCGGCGGGAAGACAGAGGTTCTCCAGGGAGTTCCAGCGGATGGCCTGGTCGGCGGAGAAGGTGGCCTGCCGGGGGGCGGGAATGAGGTGCATGGCGGATAAGGAATGAGGGAAGGTTAAGGAAATAAAGGAGGATGGAGACGAAGAAAGCCGTACGCCTGGCTCCCCACGGGGAAAAGGGCAGGCTCAGGGGAGAATATACCCGTTTTCCCACAATCAGGGCTTCGCGGCGCACACGGAGGCCACGGGGGTAAACACGGAGGGCACGGAGAGTCTGGGCCATGCCAGCATGGCCCAGACTGGGATATTCTTCAAGTTTTTCTGTTCTAGAAATCTAGAAGTCCAGAAATCCAGGGCGAGTCGTGGAGGTATTTTGTGCCGGGGGGGCTTCGCCCATCCGTGAAAAAAGGTGAGAGAAAAGGGGGGGAAGGGGAGGAAAAATATGTTGTGATGGCTAGAGTACGTGGGTGTCGGCGGTGGAAAGGGGGCGTTGGGTCCTTTTCCTTTCCCTGTCCGGGTTTGTTTTTCCCTCTTTCATCAGCGCATCGTTCTCCGGGAGGAGAATTCGGCGGCATGGGCAGAGTAGCCTGTCCTGTCCGCCGTCCGTCGTTCTTCACACCAGATTCTGACTCGAAATCGCCTGTATTCCGTTGGAAGATAAAGGTTTCCTGCCTGTTGTGCCATGAAGAGATCGACGTATTCCATTTATTTATTGCTGGTATCGGTGTGCCTGGGGAATCCCCTTGGGGAGTTGTTGCGCCTGGCCTCGGAGAGGCATCCTGTGCTTTTGGCGGAGCGTGCCGTTGTGGAGCAGGCGTTTCGGAGCCACGAGGAGTTGGCGGAGTATCTTGACCCTGTCCTGTATGGTGCGGCGGGGGGGGCGACGCGGATTCGGGATTTGCCGATTGCGCCCGTGGGGTATGACACGGTGAGCATGGGGAATGTCCTGGAGGGTCAAGCGGGGGTGCGGATTCCCCTGGAGTCTGTGGGAGCCGTGGTGTCGGCGGGGGGTGCGTTCCGCCGCTGGTTTTCGCCGGAAGCCCCCTATGACTCCCAGTATCAGCATCTTCTGGGGGTCAATTTGCAGGTGCCGCTGGGGCAGGACCGGGGATTTGCCCTCTATGGGCATCGTCGTGCCGCGGCCTTGGCCTCCTGTTCTGCGGCGGTGCATCGACTGCAGCAGGCGGAGCAGCAGGTGCGGCGGGAGGTGGAGGCGGCCTACATCCGGCTTTGCGTGGCGGAGGCGGACTGCCTGGTGTGGGGGGATGCCACGGAGCGCTTTCGCCGCCTTCACCAGGAGGCGGGGCAGTTGGCGGAACTGAAGGCCATCCCCCAGTACCAGGTGCAGACCGCCCTCCGGGAACTCCAGGGGGGCTTGGCGGATGAGGCGGCGGCGCACCAGGGCCGGGAGAGCGCGGCCCTGGCCCTGGGGCAGGCCATGGGCCTTCGGGAACCGCAGCAGGCACGGGCATGCACCTCGGAGGAACTCCTGGAGGCGGCCCTGGCCCTGCCTTCCTGGGAGGAGCCGACGGTGGCGGCGGCCCTGGAACGCCGGGGGAGCTACCTGGCGTTGAAGGACGAGGGGCGCGTGGTGGAGTCGGAGGCGGCCCTGGAGGCGGAACGCCGGAAGGACCAGGTCACCTTGCAGGCGGGGGTCACCTGGCAGGGGGATTCCTCGTCGGCGCCCCTTGCCTCCTACCGGGAATCCACGGACCACCATTGGGGCGGTGAGGTGCTTTTGGTATGGAGCCGCCCCCTGGACTACACGGGGCCGGAGGCGGCCCTGGCCCGTCTGGAGTCGCGTCGCCGGGAGGTCTCCTCCCGCCTGGAGGCGAAGGCGGTGGAGATTGTGGGGGAGATTCGCGGGGCGCAATTGCGTCTGGAGGGGGCCAGGCGCCGTCTTTCGCTGGTGCGGGAAGGGGTGCAGGCCGCCCGGAAGACCCTGGAGGCGGAACAGGAGCGTTTCCGGCTGGGGGAGAGCACCTCGGCCATTGTGCTGGACGCCCAGAAGGAACTGAACAACATCCTCCTGCGGCAGAATGCCACGGCGGCGGAACTCCTCCTGGCCTACTCGGAACTCCAATACGCCCTGGGATATCCCCAGGAGACCCCCCTCCTCTGACCACGCGCCCGCGCCCGCGCCGGGCTTTCCCTCCCCCTGTGATTCCTGGCCTTTCCACCGGTCTCCGGCTTCCCCAAAACCATCCACCCTGCTTTTTCGACCAATCGCCATGGGCTTCCATTTCTTTGGACATCGGGAAAAGGCGGACCTGCCTGGTCTGCAAAACCTGCCCACTTCCATGACGGGGAACATCGCCCTGCCTGAGGACCAGAGGGCGCAACTTGCCTCCGACCTCTCCATGCTGGACAAGACGGATACGGGACGCAGCCTGCGCCTCCAGAAGGATGTGGAACGCTCCGTCATTTCCGCCGCCGAGGATTCCGTGAAGCGTCTCCGCGTGGTGGAGATGGGGCGCTGCCCCTCCTGCGGGGCCCACATCTACCAGCACGTGGGCGCCAATATCTGCGACGCCTGCGGATGGCACCAGTTCGACCTGCCCAAGAAGGGCGCGGTGCGGGTCCACCTGAAGGGAGGGGCGGAGGCTCCGCTGGAGGGGGAACGGGCCTACGTGCTGAAGAGCGGGGACTGCCTGGTGGTGCGCAATGGGGTTGTGGCGGCGCAGGTGCCCCGGGACGCCTATACCTGGGTGGAGTACAACTGGCCGCAGGAGGAACTGGCCTCCCGACACACCGAGGCCCAGAAACAGTTGACCGTCCCCTGCGGCTGGTGCGGAAAGCATACCAATCCCACCGCCGATGGCTTCCATCTCCTCCATATCGCCTTCGGCGCCACTCAGGAAAGATACTGCTTCTGCAGCGACGAGTGCTACGAGGCCTTCCGGAAGATGTATCCCTCCCGGGTGCACCGGGACTGCTACAACCGGGACTGCGCTACCTGCAATGCCTGCCAGAAACGCTATGACGAGGAGGCGGCGGAGATGCGGATGCTGGCCAAGGACTACATCCGGGCAAAAAGGGAGGGCTAGCGGCCATGGGAGACATTCGCACAACGGAAGGGGAGGGGATGCCCGAGACCCGCGCCCAGCGCCGTCACCGCCTGGGGAAGGCGGTGGGCTGGTTCATGGGGGTGTCCTTGGCCGTGGTGGGCCTGGGGCTGGTGATTCCCGTGAACCGCTATGCCACGGCCCAGGGATATGTGACCACCCGGGAATACGCGGAGGTGCGTTCCCCGGTGACGGGCATTGTGAGCCGGATCCTCGTCTCTTCGGGGGAGCAGGTGGAGGCGGGGCAGGTGCTGGTGGAGTTGAACTGCGCCGAGGAGGAGGCAAGCCTGTCGGAGGCGCAGGCCCGGGTCTCCCGGCTTCGCTCCGAACGGGAGCGCCGCCAGACCGAAATGTCCAGCGACCTGTCCCGGAAGGAGGTGGAGTTGGCGGAGCAGAAGCGGGCCCATGCCGCCGCCCTCCAGGTGTCGGAGCTGGAGCTGGCGAACCAGGAGAGCCGCCTGGCGCTGACCCAGGAACTGGTGGCCAAGGGATTGAAGTCCCAGCGGGAATTGGATGAGATCCGCCTGGGGAGGGATCTCTGCCAGGTCCGGCTCGAGGCACTGCGCCAGAAGGATTTCGAGGTCTACGAACGGCTCCTGGTGCAGGACCGGCGGATGTATGCCAGCGAAATGGAGTCCATCGACGAGGAGTTGTCGGCGTTGGAGGATTCCGTGCGGCGCGCCCAGGCCCGCATTGAGAACCGGAAGATCCGTGCGCCCATTGCGGGGCGCGTGGTGCGGTATGAGTTCGTGGTGGGGGAATTGCTGGAGCCCACCTACGTCATCTACGAGATTTTCGGCGGCGAGGAGCAGGTGTTGAAATTGCGGGTGGACGAGCGCTACGCCACCCGTCTGGCCACGGGCCAGCGGTATCGCGCCCGCCTGGCCAGCTACAATGGCGCCATCCAGCGGATCTATTTCCGGGGGACGGTGGGGTATTTGCGCAACGTGGTGCAGAACGACGGGCGGAGTTCCTACCGGATGGTCTACTGCGATTTCGACCCCGGGGAGTATCCCATCCAGCCCGGCACCACGGCGGAGGCGCGGATCTACTATGCCCGCAGTTGCTTCTGGAGTTTCCTGCTGAACCTGGAACCCTAGGCCGCCCAGCCGGACGCCCCCTCCCCCATGAACCAGGACGCGGAACAGAGCACTCTTCTGCGGAGACTCCTCCGTCCGTATTGGGCGGCCATCTTCCAGGCCGTGGCCTTCACCCTGGTGATGGCCGCCATCAGCTCGATGGTGCCCCTGATTTCCAGTTTCATGGTGGACGCCATCTTCACCAACGGGGAGACGGGGCTTTTCCTGCCCCTGGCCTTTTGCTATGTGATGGCCCCCGTGGTGCAGCAGGTGCTGGGCATCTACCAGAGCTCCATGGGGGTGCTGGTGTCGGTGCTCTTTGCGGGGGACCTGCGCTGCGCCGTCTACCGCCATCTCCTCTATCTCTCCCTGCGCTTCTTCCAGGTGAACAGCGCGGGAAAGGTGGTCAACCGGGTCATGGAGGATACCCAGACCCTCCTGGGGGTCTTCAATACCTCCGTGACCACCACCGTCTCCGACGGCATCATCGCCCTGGTGGCCATCTGCGTCACCCTGGCCATCAACTGGCGCCTGGGCCTCCTCACCATGCTGGTGGTGGCCGTCTTCGTGGCCAACTACCGCTTCAGCATCTGGCGCATCGTCCGCTTCACCCGCCTGATGCGGCGGGAGGACGACGTGCTCAGCGGGGGAGTCCAGAACCGGATGAGCGCGTCGGTGGCCATCAAGACCTTCGGCACGGAGGAGCGGGAAAACACGGTCTTCCAGGGGCACAACCTGGCCTCGGTGGAATACGGGCGCACCCGGGACCTGGCCAACAACTCCTTCTGGATGAATGTCTCCCTCATCGCCTCCCTGGGACAGGCCCTGGTCTATTTCTGCGGGTGCGCCCTGGTGCTGAAGGGGCAGATGACCTATGGCCAGGTGCTGGCCTTCAATCTCTATACCATGCAGTTGATTTGGCCCTGCGTGCGCTTCAGCCAATTGGCCGGCCGACTGCAGGAGGCGCGGGTGGCCCTGAACCGGCTGGAGGAGTATCTGAAGGTGGAGGCGGAAATCCGGGATGCGCCACACCCCCGCAGGGTGAAGCGACTTTCCGGGGCGGTGGAGTTCCGGAATGTGGAGTTCCACTATGTGCCGGAGGTGCCTGTGCTGCGGGGCATCAGCCTGAAGGTCGCCCCCGGGGAGACCTTCGCCTTCATCGGCTCCACAGGCTGCGGAAAGTCCACCATGCTCAACCTGCTGACCCGGTTCTACGATGTGACCGGCGGACAAATCCTCCTGGACGGGCACGATATCCGGGAATACCGCCTCCGGGACCTCCAGCGGCAATTCGGCATCGTCCTCCAGGAATCCCACATCTTTTCCGTCTCCGTGCGGGAAAACATCCGCTATGGACGCCCCGCCGCGACGGAGGAGGAGGTGGTGGCCGCCGCAAAGGCGGCGGAAATCCATGATTTCATCCAGGGGCTGCCCCGGGGATACGATACCCTGATGGGGGAGGAGGGGGTGGCCCTTTCCGTGGGACAGAAGCAACGCATCAACATCGCCCGGGCCATCTGCGCCGATCCCGCCATCATGATCATGGACGAGGCGACCAGTTCCCTGGACTCCGACTCCGAGGCCGCCATCCAAAGGGGCATGGAACGTATGCTGAAGGGGCGCACCAGCTTCGTGGTGGCACACCGACTCTCCACCATCCGAAACGCCAGCCAAATCGTCCTCATCGACAAGGGAAAGGTGGTGGAACAGGGCACCCATGAGGAACTCATGGCCATGGAAAATGGACGCTACCGCGACCTCTACACCAAACACATCGGAAAGGGGGTGCTGGACGATGCCTAGGCCAGGCGGAGGATTCTTCAAGTTCATGCGCCGGGAGCATTTCCGGGACTACGCCTACCGGGGCGAACCCAGGAAGGAGGGCGCAACCGGGGCGCAGGGGTACATGGGGCGCTTTGTCCGGGAGTATCTCTGGCGGGTGCGGTGGATGCTTCTGGCGACAGTGCTGGTCATGGGGCTGAACAACTCCGGCGCCTACATCATCGCCGCCCTGAACCGGGTGGTGGTGGACCGCATCCTGGTGGTCACCGACGGGGAGGGTCGCCCCCTGGCGCCCCCCTCGGGCAGGGGAGGGGCTTCCCTGGCGGAGAGGGACCATCGCACGGTGGCCCGCACGCCCCCCGGGGAGGGGCAGGGGCGCCGCATGGCCCGCGGGGTGCGCCTCAACGGGCGCCCTGCGGAGGCGGGAAAGGCGCTTCTCCTGCTGGCCTTCCTCTACATCCTTTCCCAGGCCTTCTTCAACTTCATGGCCCGCCGTGCCGCTGCCTTGGAGGTGCGCCTCTCCACGGGCATCCTGGGGGAATTGCGGGCGGACATGCACCGGAAGGCGCTGGCCCTTTCCCTCTCTTCCCAGCAGCGCATCACCCCGGGCCGCCTCTTGTCCCGGATTGTCAGCGACACCGCGGCCGTCCGGAGCGAGACGGGGCTTTTCATCGAATTGACGGTGAATGTGGTCTTCAAGGTGGCGATAGGGGTCTGCATTCTCCTCTTTTCGGAGTGGCGTGTGCTTATGGTGCTGGCGGTCACCGTGCCGGCCTTCCTGCTGATTCGCCGCCGGTACCAGCCTCCCATGCACCAGATGCAGCGGGAGCAACGCCACACCAACGGGGCCCTCTACGCCCTGATTTCCCAGAAGATGGATTCCATCAAGGCGGTGCAGTCCTATGGGCAGCAGGCCCAGGAGGAGTTGGCTTTCCACCGTCTCACCTCCGCCTTCAGCCGGGATGCCATCCGGGTCCAGTGGAAATTCAAGGTGATGGACTTTTATGCGTGGCTGACCCTGCATCTGGCGAATTGCGTGGTCTTCCTGGGGGGCGGGTATCTGGTGGCCACGGGGCGGATGACCCTGGGAAAACTGGTCTTCCTCCAGACCCTTACCCAATTGTTCTTCCAGCCTGTCTCCGAATTCACCCAGCTCTCCTTCGTCCTCCAGCGCCTCCAGGTGGCCCTGGGACGATGCTTCCATATCCTGGACGAACCCCTGACCATCACCGAAGCCCCGGACGCGGTGCCGCTGCCCAAGCCCCTGAAGGAGGGCCTCCGCATCCGGGACCTCTCCTACCGGTATGGGGCGGAACGGGGGGAGGGGGAGTCCACCCTGGCGCTCTCCCAGGTGAACCTGGATGTGCCCGCCGGGGAGTGGCTCTGCATCATGGGCGCCTCCGGGGCGGGAAAAAGCACCCTCCTCCATCTCCTGGCCAGATTGTACAAGCCCACGACGGGGAGCATTGAATACGATGGCATCCCCCTGGAGAAGGTGCGGATGGACAGCCTGCGCCGGGAACTGGGGGTGGTCCCGCAGGAGGCGCAAATCTTCTCCGGCACGGTGCGGGACAATATCGCCTATGGGCTGCCCGAGGCCACCAACCGGCAGATTGTGGCGGCCGCCCAGGCGGCGCAGCTCCACGAGGTCATCATGGGGATGCCGGTGCAATACGAGACCCTCATCGGGGAGAAGGGACAGTCCCTTTCAGGAGGACAGCGGCAGCGCCTGTCCCTGGCGCGGGCCCTGCTCTGCGACCCGGGGGTGCTTCTGCTGGATGACTGCACCAGTGCGCTGGACGCCCATACGGAGCGGAAAATCCAGGAGACCCTGATGAGCCAGTTGGCGGGGCGCACCGCCGTCATCGTCTCCCAGCGGGTCTCCATGGCCATCCGCTGCCAGCACATTGCGGTGCTGGAGAATGGGCGCCTGTCCGAATATGGCACCCATCGGGAACTGCTGGCGCGGGGGGGCTTCTACGCCACGCTCTTCCGGGAGCAGACCCGTTGAGGGGCTGCGGGGCGGGAATCAGGGTCGCGGGGCCGGCGGCGGGAACCTGTCCTCGAAATCCAGGAGGATTTTCCGGAGGCGGTCATCCAGGAAGGGGAGGGCCTGGGCGCGGATGGCGTCGGGCACCCCGTAGTATGCCTCGGCCACGGCGCCGGTGATGGCGGCCAGGGTGTCGCTGTCCCCCCCGATGGAGATGGCGTTCCGGATGGCGTCCTCGAAGGAGCGGGATTCAAAGAAGGCCTGCAAGGCCTGGGGGACGGTCTCCTGGCAGGTCTCGTTGAAGGCATAGGTCTCCCGGATGTCGTCCAGCCGGAAAGGAATGGAATAGTATTCCCGGGTGACGCAATCCTGGATTTCCTCCAGGGATTTTCCATTCCGCGCCAGGAAGACGGCCACGGCGGTGGCCTCGGCTCCCTTGAGGCCCTCCGGGTGGTTGTGGGTGACTTCGGTGACCATCCGGGAGAGCCCCTTGACCTCGTCCAGGGTTTGTCCTGCGTAGCCGCAGGCGCTCACGCGCATGGCGGCCCCGTTTCCGAAGCTTCTGTAGGGCTTGGGGTTGGGGTCAAGGAGCCAGCGTCCGAACATGCCCCCGTATCCGCTGTCGGGGTATTTCACGCCGATTTGCTGCATATTGCGGATGGCCTGTTCCGGCAGGTCCGAGTAGTCTGGGCGGCAGTCCAGGAGCGCCTTGGCCACGGCCAGGGACATGACGGAGTCATCGGTGAAGAAGCATTGGCCTGTGAGGAAGTCGAAGGACTTGCTGCGGCAGTTTGCCCATTCGAAGCGGGAGCCGACGATGTCGCCAAGGATTGCGCCGATCATGGGGGAGTGTGTGTGGTCAGGGCTGGATTCGGAGCCGGAGGCGGAAGAGCCGTCCCAGCCGGAATCCGGTTTCGGTTTCCTGTGGGGTGGTGTCCGTGCCTTCGGCGGGGTGCCGGTCTGCGGCGAGCATGGCCCCCAGGAGGAGGAAGAGCGACAGGGTGAAGGAGCCTCCATAGGAGAGGAGTGGGAGGGGCAGGCCGATGACGGGGAGCAGGCGCACGGACATGCCCACGCCCACCACCACATGGGTGAAGAGGAGGGTGGTTCCCGCCGCCAGCAGGTTCAGCCGCAGCCGGTCTTCCGCCCGGGAGGCCCAGTGGAGGGGGAGCATCAGCAGAAGCCAGTAGAGCCCCAGGAGGGGGAGCACCCCGAAGAAGAAGCCCCCCTCTTCCGCCACGACGGCGAAGATGAAATCCGTGGGGGCGACGGTGCGGGGCAGGAAGCCCAGGTTCTTCATGGTGCCGTTCAGGTATCCCTTTCCGGTCCTGCCGCCTCCGGCCACGGCCATCACCGCCTGCTGTTCGTTCCAGCCTCCATCGGCGGAGAGGAAACTTTGGAAGCGCCGGAGATGGTATCCCTTGAGGAGGGCGGCGGCCTTCGGGGGGAGGAGGGAGGCGCCGGCGGCGCCCTTTTCCGCCGGGGGGATTGCCGCCTGGCGCCGGAGGTGCTGGACGCATAAGGTGGCCGCCAGGAGGGCCCCCGCCATGGTGAGGAGGGAGATTTTCCAGAGCCACGGGGGGAGGTAGCGCAGGCCCAGGGTCACGGCCAGGGGGATGGCCAGGGAGGCGGCATTTCCGTAGGAGGGTTCTGCCGCAATCAGGGCCATGGGGGCCAGGTAGCAGAGGAGCCCCAGGGGAAGTTCCCAGCGTCGGGGGAGGCTCTTTCCATCCCAGAGGAGGGCGCCGGCCAGGAGGGTGAAGACGCGGGCGAACTCGGCGGGCTGGAGAAGCATCCCCCCCACCGGAATCCACCGCCGGGCACCCCCGATGCTCTTGCCCCAGAGAAGCACCGCCACCAGGAGAAGCAGGCTGGCAAAGTATCCGGAAAAAATCACCGCCCGCCAGGAAAGGCGCCCCGGCGAGAGGGCGCATATGCCCGCCCCCGCCACAAGTCCCGCCCCAATGAAGACGCACTGCCGCAGATAGTTCCCCCGCACCGCATAGGCTTCCCCCAGGTAGCCCGCACTGTAGATGAAGGCCACCCCCAGGGCGCAGAGAACCCCCGCCGTCAGCATAAAGACCAGATGGGAGGCGGTGAAACGCACGGACAGGAAGGCCAGACAGGAGG
>JAEDNB010000060.1 GCA_016302725.1 Lentisphaeria bacterium | reverse complement strand
CGGGCAAAGAGCCAGTTGAAGATGGCGGCACGGATGTTTCCGATATGCACCTGCCCGGTGGGGGAAGGGGCGAATCGGACGCGGACGGGGGTCGTTGTCATGGGACTGGAGGGGGAAAAGGGGGAAGGGTGAAGGGGAAGGGGCGCCCAGGGGGGCGCGGAAAAGAGGGGGGCGAAGGGGCTAGTGGCGAACAGGCCGCTTCCTCAGCACCAGGCTCGCCACCTGGCGCAGGAAGGCCCCGTCCTCCGCCTCGATTTCCTTCGGCAGATAGGTGACCTGGGTGGGTTCCTCCCCGAAGAGCATCCCGTACCAGACCAGGGCCTGAAGATAGCGGCCACGGGCGTTGAGGTGGATGGTGTCATTCAAGGGCACCCGCTCCCCCTTCTCGTTGGTGTGCCAGAAGAAGCCGTTGATGAAGGACCAGCTCTGGTCGGGGACCTGGGGATAGGTCAACTTCTCCGCCTCTTTCCAGTCATAGTGGACAAAGACGCCCTTCTGGAGAACCCGGGCCAGCTGGATGGCCTCCCCCACGGGAATGAGGGGCAGCTCCAGCTTGGCGGAAAAGGCCTCGTAGGCCAGCCACAGGCGATGGTACATCTCCTCCTGGGAAAGTTTCCATTCCACCAGGCGGGGGGCGTCCGTCCGGTAGGCCCAGGTCTGCTGCACCATGACCTGCGCCTGGGGCGCGTGCTGACGAACGTAGCCCACCAATTTCTCCCCCCAGGGCTCGTAGCACTCGGGGCGCCAGGATTCATGGCTGGCCTGCTGGACCGTCACCACGTCCCAGGCCGTCTCCCCCAACGCCTCCTTCAGGGAAATGAAAATCTCCTTCCCTTCTTCATCCCGCACCCAGGAATAGGCCCGCTTGCCCTCCTTCTCAAACTCCTCCACATATCTCCAGTGGCGGCTCAGCTCGCACCCCCCCACGGAGCACTGCTTGTGGATGAGCGTGTGCTTCCCCTCATGCTTCACCATCTCCCCCAGGTAGGGGGCCAGGGACCAGGTGAAACTGTTGCCTATGTTCAATAGACGGATTTCCTTGGAAGGGAAGGCGGGGGAAATGACCATGGCGAAAAACAGGAGGAAAAGGAAAGTTTTCAGGTAGTGTCGCATGGGAAACAAGGACAAAAAGGGAGGAAAGGCAAGGCCGGGCACGGAAACGCACCGGAATGAGCCCCAAGGAGGGGAAAGGCAAGGGGAAAATGACCAGGGAACGCCCCCACGAAAGACGGCAGGGGTGAAGTACGGTTTACTATAACTTCCCCAGGACGCTTTTCCTGTCCCCCCCCCACCCCAGGGAGCCCCCCACGCCCCCCCGCTGCCCTCCCTTCCCGACCCGACGTGTGGGAAGACCTGGCCAGACTGGGCGATGAGGCACTTACGGAGACAGGCAAGGCCGGGATGGAGGAGGAGCGGAGGCGCTACGGCGGACTCCTTCCCCCTTGGCGGGGAGGCGCCCGCCGCGGAATTTCCCGCGAACATCCGCGCCCATGTGCAGCATGGGGATTCCGTTTGCGTGCTTGCCGGCCTGCTCAGCACCTATGGCGCAGTCAGCGCCCGCCGCATCCACACGCTCCCGGGGAGCCTGATGGGCGTGGGGCTTTCCACGGGAACCATCTTCGCCATGGTCTCCCGGTGCGCCTCCAAGGTCGGCGGCACCCTTGCCGCGACAAAGGCCATGCTGACGAAAGAGGGGCGTCGTCCACTTCGACGAGACGGGGACGGATGTGAACGGGAAGACAGCCTGGGGCACAGCTCGTCCACAAAGGAGCTCACCTGCCAGGCGGTCAGCGCCAGGCGGGGCAAGGAGGGCATGGGGGAGAACGGAGTGCTGCCCGACGGCGTGGCAGTGCACGACTGCTGGAGGCCATACTGGAAATACGAACTGCCCGGGGCACGCCGTCTGCTGCGCGCACCTGCTCAGGGAGCTGACGGGCATCGAGGAGTTCAGCCCCGGCCATGGATGGGCGTCGCGCCTCAAGGCCCCCCTGATGGACATGAAGAGGACGAAGGAGCGGACGATGGCAAGGGGCGAGGACGCGATCCCCCGAAAGGCAGAGGTTCGATGCGGAATACGGCCGGATCCTGGAGGAGGCCGAGGTCGTCTGCCCGCCCCCCCGGACAGGCGGAGGGGAAGGAAGAGGAAGGGAAAGGAACGGGCTCTCATCGAGCGCCTGAAGGCGCCGAAGGCCACGGCGCCTGTCCTCCACGACTTCTCTGTGCCCTTCGACAACAACCAGGCGGAACGGGACGTGCGCAACGGGAAGACCAAAACCAAGGTGCCGGGCTGCTTCCGCACGGAGGCGGGGGCGAAGGACTATCTGGACATCACGTCCTTCCTCAGCACTGGCGCCAAGCACGGTGCCAGCGTCTTTGGCGCCCTCACCGCAGCCTTCGCGGGAAACGGCAAAATCGTCCTGACATAGTCCACGACGACGCCACAAGGCGCAGGGACAACCAAGACCCACGACACCGCCAGCGGCATCCCCAGGGCACGCTCATGCGACGGGGTTCTGAATAGTTACGTCGTAATTAGCCGATTTTTAGGTATACATTACCTCCTTCTGATATAAGTATTTAGAAGAAGACGCCCCAACGATTCCCCGCCTCCGCAGGAGGGATGGCCTTATCCATTTATCTTATTGCTTTTCAAATATTTGGCACAGTGCCTCCGGCAAGTCATGCCGGCATGGCCCAAACCCTCTGTGTTCGCCGTGGGGCATCAGGTGCCTTCCGTGCCCTCCGGCGTCTCGGAGCGCGCGGCCTTCCCTGTCTCCCGACAAGGAGGCCTGGCAAAACTTTGGGGAAGACTTACATTCTGCCCTATTCCGGGTTTCTTAAAATCCGTGTGCACGCCCCCGGGGCGCCCATCGTGGCCTCCCCCGCCCGGGGTGTCCCTTCCCGGATGTCTCCCCCCAGGCCATATTCCGCACGCATCGTTCTTTGAAAGGGTCCCTCCCCATGCCCCGGCGACTCCCCGTCATCCTTCTCTCCCTGGCGACGCTATTCCTCCTCGCCTCCTGCGCCACAGACAGAAGCGCCCTCCATGCCCCGGCGGGGACGGCCAGGCTCCTGAACCCGGTGCCCGACCCGCTGGAGGGCTACAACCGGGTTGTCCAGGACTTCAACGAGGGGGTGGCCAAGGGGATTGTCCATCCCTCCGCCCAGGTTTGGCGGTTCCTGGTCCCCTCCCCCGTGCGCACGGGGCTATCCCACATGGGGGAGAACCTGGGCTATCCCCTGCGGGTGATCAACCACCTTCTCCAGGGGGACCTTTCCTCCAGTTGGGACGACACCAGGCGCTTCGCCGTCAACACCACGGTGGGGGTGCTGGGCCTCTGGGATCCCGCCACCGCCTGGGGCATCCCCCGGAAGGACACCTCCTTCGGGGAGACCTTGGCCAAATGGGGGATGGGGCAGGGGTGCTACCTTAACCTCCCCTTCTACGGGCCGGGCACCCTGCGGGACGCCCTGGGCAAGGCCGCCGACTTCCCCCTGGATCTGCCCCGGATCATCCTGCGCCCCCACCACTCCGACCTGGCCTTCGCCCTCCTGGAAGGAAACCGCCTTGCCCAGGAAGAGCCCGAACTCTATGGCCTCTTCACCCAGGAAAACCACTACGAACTCTTCCGCATCTTCTCCGCCCTGGGCAGGAACCCGGAATACAAGTTCCGGGAGCCCCCCCCCATGGAAGAAGAGCCCGCCCCGGACGAGGCCTTCGGGGCAATGCTCCTGAAACCCCAGGACCCCGCCTTCTTCTACCAAAGCCGGCAGCGCAGGGTTGCGTTGCCCGGCGGCGGCAGCGTCCCCTATACCTGCTATCCCTCCCGGGAATCCCGCACCCTGGTGCTCCTCCTGCCCGGCATCGGAAGCCACCGGAACTCCCAGGAGGTCACCGCCCTGGCCGAACTCTTCCGCAGCCGGGGCTGGGACACCCTGGCCCTCTCCTCCCCCTTCCTCCCCGATTTCTTCGGCGACCTGCCTGACGCGCCCCCGCCCGGCTACCTGCCCCAGGACACCATCCTGCTGACCCAGGCCCTCCGCGCCGCCCTGGAAGACTACCAGGCCCACTTCCGGATTCCCCCGGGGCAGCACGTGGTGATGGCGGGATACTCCCTGGGCGGCCTCTATACCCTCCACCTGGCGGCCCTGCTCTCCCGCTCCCCCGAAGCCCTCCCCTCTGTCCAGCGCTTCCTGGCCATCAATCCCCCCCGGGACCCCATGGCCGCCCTGAAGGCCATAGACCAAATGGCCGCCACGGCGGAAAGATGGCCGGCCGAGACCCGGGAGGCCCGGGTGGATGCCATGATCCACCGCCTGAACCGCTGGATGGCGGATGCCGACGGCATGGAGGCCCCCTCCCCCCTCCCCCCCCTCGCCAAGGAGGAATCCGACCTGCTCCTCGGACTCTACATGCGCCTCAAACTGGCGGGAACCCTCCAGGGACTGGAGAAAAAATCCCCCTCCGGACTCTTCCAGGAAGACCCAGACGCCTATTTCCACCGCAACAATTTCTTTGCGGAATGCATGGGCTTCACCTACATGGACTACCTGGAACGGATCCTCAAACCCTGGTATGAGCGCCACCAGGGCAACACCGCCTCCCTGGAGGAGCTGTCCGCCCAGTGCCGGCTGGACAGCCTGGCTGGGATCCTCCGGGACAACCCGGATGTCCGTCTCTTCCAAAACCGCAACGACTTCCTCATCACGGAGGAAGACCTCCCCTGGTACCAGGAGACCCTGGGCAGCCGTTTCCTCCTCTTCCCCAGGGGAAGCCATCTGGGCAACATGTTCCTCCCGGAATACCAGGAAGCCCTCCTCCAGGCCCTCCAACCCTAACCAAGCCAACACCCCATGCGCACCACCCTCCCCCTCCTGGCCCTCCTGGGCCTGCTCTCCCTGGCCGCCGCATCCCCCCTGCCCGCCCCCGCCCTGGAGGACGGACTGGGCAAGGCCCTCCAGAACCGGCAGACCATCCGCAACTTCACCGGAAAGCCCCTCCCCGCCCAGCAACTCTCCCAGCTGCTGTGGGCGGCCTATGGCGTCAACCGCCCCGACGGCAAACTCACCGTCCCCGCCGCCCTGAACCGCCACGCCTTCTCCCTCTACGTCCTCACCCAGGATGGCGCCTCCCTCTACCTGCCCAAGGAGCATCGGCTGGACCAGGTCTCCCCCAAAAACCTCCTCCCCCTGGCGGACGGCAGCGGACGCCTCGGCCCCGCGGCGGGCACCGCCATCCTCCTGGTGGGCAACGCAAAGGTCTTCGACGATCTGGGCGCAACCCCCGAGAAGGCCGCCTTCTACCTGGGGGTGGAGGCCGGCGCCATCTGCCAGGACATCTACCTCTACTGCGCGGCCCAGGGCCTGGGGACGGTCTGCTGCGGCTCCCTCCAGGCGGATGCCCTGGCCAAGGCCCTCCAGCTTCCCCAGGGCCAAGTCCCCTTCCTCACCATGGTGGTCGGCTTCCCCGCCCGCTGACCCCCCACCCGACGCCGGACCCCGTCCCCCCTCCCACACCCATGTTCACTCCCATCGAAGAACTCCTCCAGGAACTCCGCCAGGGCCGGATGATCATCATCACCGATGACGAAGGCCGGGAAAACGAGGGCGACCTTGTGGCGGCCGCAGAACTCATCACCCCCGAGACCGTCAATTTCATGGTCACCCATGCCCGGGGCCTCCTCTGCGCCCCCATCACCCGGGAACGCGCCCTGGAACTGGGGCTCAATGAAATGACCCGGAACACCGACCCCCTGGGCACCTGCTTCACCATCAGCGTGGACGCCAACCAGGACACCACCACCGGCATCAGCGCCCAGGACCGGGCCAAGACCATCCGCACCCTGGCGGACCCCCGTGCCCTGGGGGACGCCTTCCACTCCCCGGGGCACGTCTTCCCCCTCATGGCGCGTCCCGGCGGCACCCTGGTCCGCGCCGGACACACGGAGGCCTCCCTGGACCTGCTCCACCTGGCCGGCCTCACCCCCGCCGCCGCCATCTGCGAAATCATGAACCCCGACGGCACCATGGCGCGCATGCCCGACCTCCGCCTCTTCGCCCAAAAGCACGGCCTGAAGATGGGAACCGTGGCGGACATCATCGCCTTCCGTCGGCAAAACGAGCGGATGGTGGAACTGGTGGAGACCGTCAACCTCCCCACTGACTACGGGGAATTCACCCTCCACTGCTTCCGCGCCAAGACCACCGGCCAGGAGCACCTGGCCCTGGTGCGGGGGACGGTGGCTGGCAAGGAAAACGTCCTCTGCCGCGTCCACAGCGAATGCCTCACGGGAGACGTCTTCCACTCCTGCCGGTGCGACTGCGGCAGCCAACTGGACACCGCCCTTCGGAAAATCGCCCGGGAGGAGTGCGGACTCCTGGTCTATATGCGCCAGGAGGGCCGGGGCATCGGGCTGGCCAACAAACTCCACGCATACCACCTCCAGGAACGGGGGCTGGACACCGTGGATGCCAATGTGCGCCTTGGCTTCGCCCCCGACCTGCGGGAATACGGACTGGGCGCCGAAATCCTCCGCCACCTGGGCGTGAAAAGCATCCGGCTGCTCACCAACAACCCCCGCAAAATCGCCGGCCTCTCCGGATATGGCCTGGAAGTGACCGGGCGCGTCCCCCTGGTCATGGAGGCCAACGACCACGACCGCAAATACCTGGAAACCAAAAGGGACCGCATGGAACACCTCCTGTAGCCCCCCCTCCCTCCGTCTTCCCCTGAACCCAACACGCCAACGCCCGGTGCGCCAAGCCGCGCCCGGCTCCCTGGAGACTCCCCCCATGACCAGCATCCCCCATGTCCTGGAAGGCAAACTCAACGCCAATGGACTGAAAATCGGCATCGTCTGCGCCCGCTTCAACAGCATCTTCGTGGAACAACTCCTCTCCGGCGCGGAGGACGCCCTCATCCGCCACGGGGCCGCCCCCGAGGACATCACCGTGGCCTGGGTGCCCGGCTCCTTCGAGACCCCCCTCGTCATCCAGAAGATGGCCCTCTCCGGAAAATACGACGCCCTCATCGGCCTGGGGGTGGTCATCCAGGGCGCCACCCAGCACGCCTCCATGATCAACGCCGAGGTCTCCAAGGCATACTCCCAAATCTCCCTGGCCACCGGAATCCCCGTGGTCTACGGCGTGGTCACCACGGAAAACATCGAACAGGCCATCGAGCGCAGCGGAAGCAAGGCGGGCAACCGGGGCGCCAGCGCCGCCGTCACCGCCATCGAAATGGCCAATCTCCTGAAATGCCTCCCCGACGGCAAGGAAAAGCGGCAACGCTAGGGGACGACCATGGACTCCACCACGCCTAGCGCCACCCCCCCGCGACGGGAAGGAGAGGGACAGCAGCTGAGGGACACCCTCCCCCGCTCCTTCCGCCTCCAGCGCACCAACAGCCGACGGCAAGCCCTCCAACTCCTCTATGCCCTGGAAACCAACCTGGGCTGGACGGAGCCGCTCCCTGAAGCCCTGGACCATTTCCTGGACATCATCGCCCAGGAACAACTCGACGACGAGGAGCGGGAAATGGGGAAGCGCCCCATGCCCAGGTCAATCCTGCGCAAGTCCTGGTCCCACGCCAGAAAACTCACGGAGGGGGTGCGGAAAAACCGGGAAGCCCTGGACGCCGCCATCGCCGCCGCCGCCAAGAACTGGCCCCTCTCCCGCATCAGCCTGGTAGACCGCAACATCCTGCGCCTGGCCGCCTACGAGATGCTCTTCACCCAGCCCTCCGTCTCCCCCGCCATCGCCATCAACGAGGCCGTGGACCTGGCCCACGCCTTCGGCCAAAAGGACTCCTGGCGCTTCGTCAACGGCGTCCTGGACCAAATCCGGAAGACCCACGCCCCGCGCTCCTTCACCCTGGGCACCCCCACGGCCGAGGAATAGACGCACCCTCCCCAACAAACTCCCCAGAATGTCCCTCTTCAGCCTCTTCAAAAAGGGCCTCCAGAAGACCACCACCGCCCTCCAGCGGGGAATCTCCTCCCTCTTCACCGACGTGAAGGCCTGGGACGAGAAGACCTACAAGTCCTTGGAGCAGACACTCATCGCCACAGACCTGGGCCCCGCCGTCACCAAGGAACTCCTGGATGACCTCAAGGACCGCTACGACCGGGGGAAAATCTCCACCGGCGCAGACATCAACGCCGCCTGCGCCGAAAAGATCCTGGCCATCCTGGACGAACCCTCCGTCCCCCCCCTCCACCGGAATCCCGACGGCCCCACGGTGATTCTCATGGTGGGGGTCAATGGCTCCGGCAAGACCACCTCCATCGCCAAGTTGGCCCACCATTTCCTCTCCCAGGGGAAGAAAGTGGTCCTGGGGGCCGGGGACACCTTCCGGGCCGCCGGCGCCACCCAGCTCCAGATTTGGGCCAGGCGCCTGGAGTGTCCCGTGGTGGAGGGGAAACTGGGGGGGGACTCCGCCGCGGTGGCCTTTGACGCCATCAAGGCGGGAATCCGCCAGAAGGCGGACTACGTCATCATCGACACCGCCGGGCGCCAGCACACCCGTGGAGACCTGATGGCGGAATTGGAGAAGGTGCGCCGCATTGCCGGCAAGGCCCTGCCTGACGCACCCCATGAAATCTGGCTGACCGTGGATTCCTCCATTGGCTCCAACGCCCTGGTCCAGGCCCGGGAATTCGGCAAACTCTTCCCCATCACCGGGCTTGTCCTCACCAAGTTGGACGGCACCGGGCGGGGCGGCGTGGTAGTGGCCATCCGCAAGGAACTGGGCTACCCCGTGCGCTTCGTCGGCCTGGGGGAGACCCTGGACGACCTCCAGCCTTTCCAGGCCCAGGAGTTCACCCAAGCCCTCTTCCAGGCCCCGGAGGAGACCTAGCCCATGTCCGTCTTTGAAGTGCTGAAGGCAGACCCGGGCAGCAAGGCCCGGCGGGGCAGGCTCCATACGGCCCACGGGGACGTGGAGACCCCCATCTTCATGCCCGTGGGAACCCAGGCCACGGTCAAGGCCATGGCCAACCGTGAGCTCCAGGAACTGGGTGCCCAGATCATCCTGGGGAACACCTATCACCTCAACCTCCGCCCGGGCATGGAGCTGATGGCCAAGGCAGGGGGCCTCCACCGTTTCATGGGCTGGGACCGGGCCATCCTCACCGATTCCGGGGGATTCCAGGTCTTCTCCCTGGCCAAGCTCCGGAAAATCACCCCCGACGGGGTTCGCTTCCAATCCCACCTGGATGGACGCCCCCTCTTCATGGGCCCCAGGGAATCCATGGCCATCCAGCGCACCCTGGGCTCCGACGTGGCCATGTGCTTCGATGAATGCACCCCCTGGCCCGCCACCCACCAGGAGGCCGAAAAGTCCCTGGACCTCACCCTGCGCTGGGCCGCCCAGTGCAGGGAACAGCCCCGGGCGGAAGGGCAGCTGGTCTTCGGCATCGCCCAGGGCAGCGTCTACCAGGACCTGCGGGAACGGGCCGTCCGGGAACTGGAAAAACTGGATTTCGACGGCATTGCGGTGGGCGGGGTCTCCGTGGGGGAGACGGAGGCCCTCATGGTGGACGCCCTACGTTACTGCGCCCCCGTCCTCCCCCCCGCCAAGCCCCACTATCTCATGGGGGTGGGCACCCCCAGGCAGATCATCCTGGGCATCCTACACGGCATCGACATGTTCGACTGCGTGCTGCCCACCCGCATGGGCAGGAACGGCAGCGCCTACACCCTCCAGGGCACCATTCCCGTGAAGGCGGCCCGCTACCAGGAGGACTTCTCCCCCATCCAGGAGGGATGCACCTGCTACACCTGCCAGCACCACACCAAGGCCTATGTGCGCCATTTGCTCCACACCGGCGAAATCCTGGGCGCCAGGCTCATGACCATCCACAACCTCCACTTCTTCCTGGAGCTCACCCGGCAGGCGCGCCTCCACCTGGAACAAGGCACCTTCCCGCAGTTCGCCCGCCAAATCCTGGAACTCTACCCTGAAGCCCGCCCCAAGAACCCACCCACCCCCTGCTGACTCACTCCTCCGACACGCCCCCTCCCCGCACGACATGAAACGCATTGGTTCCCTGGTCCTCCCCCTCCTCCTTTTCCTCCTGGCCACCGCCGTCTACCGCGCAGACTTTCTGGAAGCCCTGCGCAGGCGCTTCACCCAGGCCCCCCCGGAAATCGCACTGGTCTACCCCACCCAGGGAACCATCCCCCCACAGGCCGGATTCCTCCGCTTCAACATCTGCCAGATGAAAACCCCCAGGGGAAAGAACCCCTACGGGGATTACCTCCTGCAGATCTCCCTCACCGACCCCAAGGGAAATTTCCACCAGGAAACCCTGGAATGGGATGGACACGAGGCACGATTCCCCCTCCCCCCCATGCCTCCGGGCAGGGCCACCCTCACCGCCATGCTCCTGGAACGGGAAAAGGAAGACCAGGGCCCCCTCCAGACCCTCCAGCAACAACTCCTAATCCTCCCCCAGGACTACGCCCCCCCTCCGGGAACCACCACCATCGACTCCCTGGGACGCACCCTGGTGGACGGCACCCCCTTCCTTCCCATCGGACTCTTCCTCTCCCATTTCCACGACGAAAACGACCTGGAACTCCTCCTGGATTCCGATTTCAACTGCTTCATGCCCTACCACTCCCCCGGATTGCGCTCCCCTGGCGACCCCACCCGCGCGCTCTCCCCCCTGGAGGGCGCCCGGGAGATCCTGGACGCCCTCCAGCCTCACGGCAAAAAGCTCATCTACTCCCTGAAGGGACTCCACGACATTCCCTGCACCTTTGCTGATGTGCGATAAAGAAGTAATAGAAGTGTAAAAAATTTTGCCGTTCCT
>JAEDNB010000059.1 GCA_016302725.1 Lentisphaeria bacterium | reverse complement strand
AGGATTCTTATTTTTTGTTGAAGCAGGCGGCCACGCCGATTCTGGCGGCGGCGCCCATGAGGAGTTCCAGGCGGGTTTCCAGGGGGAGGGTGTCTCGCATGGCAATTTGATTGGAGAGGGCGAGTCCTGCGATGAGTTCCCCGGTCATGGAGCGGACGGGGACAGCCAGGGACCAGGTTCCTTCCACGGATTCGTCCTGGACTTCCGCATATTGTCTTTCCGCGATTTCCTTGCAGAGGCAGGTGAGTTTTTCCACATCGGTGACGGTTTTGTTGGTGATTTGCCGTCTGGCGATGCGTTTGAAGAGCCTTTTCCGTTCTTCGGCGGGCATGAGTGCCACCAGGAGCCTGCCGCATGCGGTGGCGTGGAGTTGGTCCATCCAGAGTTGAGGGGGTGGGGCGAAGAATTCATCCTGTGGGTTGAGGATGGAGAGGCAGAGGAGCCTGTCGTTTTCCATGACTCCCAGGAAGACGGTGCATTTTGTCGCGTCGCGCAGTTCCTTCAGGATTGGGTTGCCGGCATTCCGCAGGCTTTGCCAATGGTCAGCGGCCTGTCCGAGGTAGAAGCAATGGGAGCCGAGGCGGTATTTCCGGGAGGAATCCTGGCTGACCAGCCCGAGGGAGTAGAGTTCCCGGAGGATGTTGCCCACGGTCTGGGGGGAGAGTCCCAGGCGTTGTGCCAGGGTGGTGGCCGAGATTGTTTCCGGGGTGGATTCCGCAAGGAGGTCGAGGATGTCTACTGCTCTGGCAATGGATTGAATCATGGAGGGGAAGCGGCAGGATTGGAGTGGGAAGAAGTCGTGGGGGATACTATAAGGGCCCCATAATCCTGGCCCTAAGCCCCCACACCTCGCATTGGAGTGGGAAGAAGTCGTGGGGGATACTATAAGGGGAAAGGAAAACGGCGCATGCCCCGTTCCGTCCCGTGGGAGGAGGGGGCGTGCGCCGTGGAGGGAAGGGGGCGGCTGTGCAGGGGGGGGCTACGGGGTTTGCCGCCAGAGTTCCGTGACTTTCTGGAAGGCGTCAAGGCGTTCCCGGTTCAGGCCCGTCGGGGAGTCCTTGGTGGGGCAAATCCAGGCCCCCTCCTCGAATTCGTTCCAGGCAAAGGCCAGGACATGCTGCAGGCGGGAGGCGCCGGGATTTTCCTGCATCCAATCCTTGAGGGACTTTGCCGCCTCCAGGAGTTGGTCCGGGGTGGCCTTGGGGGCGCAGGGGTCTGTGGAATACGCGCACCAGGGGACGGGATGGGCAATCCGGGGGGCGGGGTCCCAGCCTGTGACAAAGAGGGGGATGGAGGGGAAGGTGCCGCTTGCCCGCAGGGCGTTTGCCTTGAGGCATTCCTGGGAAAGTCCCCTGTAGGTTCCGGTGTGGACGGGGCATGCATAGGCGGAGAGGGCGTCGATGTCCGTTCCGGGGGGCGGGGGGGCGTCCGGGGTCATCAGGACGAAGAAGGGGGCGGGCACCCCGGCCTCCCGGCAGAATGTTCGCAGGCGGCCTTGGACATCGTCCCAGGGGGCGGTGTAGAAGAAGGCAAGGGGGCGTCCCTGGATTTTCTCGTAGCATTTCTCCTTCATGGTCTCGGCCAGATCCTGGAGTTCCTCATCCCGGTAGGGGTGGTTGTTGATGAGGATGGCGCAGAGATGCAGTGCATCTCGCAGGGGGCTTTGGAGATGGCGCATCCGTGCGCCCACCAGTTCGCACACATGGGCATCCACGGTGATGGCGGCAGAGGTGTCCACGTGGTCCTGGTGGGGGACGCGGTCATACCAGCAGTAGGCGAAATAGTCGATGCCTGCGTCGATGGCGTATTGCATCTCCCGGTCGTAGGCCTCCTGGGTGCGTTCCGGAAAGTCGATTTTCCCGCCGTCCAGGTCCAGGGCGTAGTAGGGGGTGCGGTCGCGGAATTTTGGTTCCCCCAGGGATTTTGTGGCGTAGCCGCCGAAAAACGTGGTGGAGGGGAGGGCGCAGTCCCAGTTGACGACGCCCACGCGCTGGATTGGGTTCATGATTCTATTTCTTCTGGATAGGGAGGTGGCCTGGCGGGCGGGCCGGGTCATTTCGTCGGTTTCAAGTAGAGGATGGCAGGGGAGTATGCCTTGACGGGAAGGAGGAGCCGCCTTCCTTCCAGGAGGGGGTGTTCCTGGCGGGTCTCCCCGTCGATGACGGTGTATTCCTGGGGAAGGAGGAATTCCGCCGTGGTGTCGGCATCCGTCAGGTTTCCCACCAGGAGCATGGCCTGCCGGTCGGCGCGTCGGAGGAAGCAGGCGCGGACGCCCGGGGTGCATTCCTTCACGGGGTTGTCCTTCCTCCAGCAGGGGAAGACTTCGGTGGTGGGCTCCCCGTAGCCGAACTCCCAGACGGCGTCCCGGAGTTGGAAGAAATAGGGGGTGCGGGTGATGCCGCAGTCGGTCTGGGCAAGGAGCCCGTAGGCGAAGGTCAGGGCCAGGGCGGATTTCGTGGCGGCGACGCCATTGGCGCCGGCGGCATTGACCAGGACGAAGGGGGTGACGCCGGTCTGGGTGCCGAGGGTATCGGTTTGGATATAGGCGTCGGAGAAGCGCTGGGGGTAGGGCTTGTCGCCGAAATTCATTTCCCAGTCCAGTCCGTGGGAGGCCAGGGAGAGCCAGGGGACCACATTGCAGTCGGTGAGGTGGATCATCAGGAGGGGTCTTCCATTGAGCATGAGTCCGTGTTCGTAGGCGGTGACGGCGGTACGCCGGACCAGTTCGCGGATTTTGAAGAAGTGCCAGATGGGCATCCCCTCCGTGCCGTAGGGGGAGAGTTCGGGGTCTTCGCAGAGGGAGTCGTAGAGATTGTCCAGGTAGAGTCCCTTCCAACCCTTTTCAATGAGGCGGAGGCTGTTCCAGAGGAGGAAGTCGATGTAGGTTTCGCCGGGGAGCCCGGAGTACTGGTCCCGGTAGGACTTTGCGGGGCGCCATGCGCCCATGAACCATTCATCCACATACATTCCCCACTCCGGCCAGCTGGGGCAGGATGCCTTGGGGTTCATGTAGGCCAGGTTGATTTGCGTGTTCTTCCAGAAACGGCAACCCTGGAACATACGGGTGACCAGGTCGTTCCCCTTCTCCGGCGCCCCCTTCTCCCAGGCACTGAAATTTTCCTCGGTGAGGCCGTTCCTGCGGAGATATCCCTGGGCGAACTCCCGCACCTCCCCCTCGGTCTCCCAGGTGGCGGCGGCCATGTAGTCCACGAAGGACCAGTCGTCGTTGGGGACTTGGGCGACCCCGTCGTCCACCCTTGCGCACATGAAGCGCAGGACATTGGCGATGTTGTATTCCAGGCAGAGTGCCTGGCGGGGGTTCTGGCCATTGTACATTGTGCCGTACTGCTTGCGCCAGAGAGGGTCCTGGGGGCGTGTGGGCGTGGCCTGGAGGGCGAAGACGATGGTTTTGGGGGCCTCCAGTTGGAAGGGGGTGTTGGCCAGGTTCAGGCGGAGAATCGTGGTGTCTCCTTCCCGGAGGATTTCCTGGGCGGAACTCTTTTCCGCCCGTTGCCAGTGGAGGGGGGTCTCGCAGACGAAGGCCATTCCCCGGTAGGTCTCCCCCAGCCAGATGTAGGGTCGGAAGCCATGGTGCCGGTACTGCTTTTCGCTCTCCTCCAGGCTTTCCCAGAGGAGGCCCTCCTTCCCGTCGAGGGGGCGGTGGATGTTTTTGCGCATGCCATTGCCCAGGGCGCAGACGTATTGGACATCCTCGCTTTTCAGGGGAATGTCCAGCCGGACAGAGGAGAGGGGGACGGGGCCTTCCGTGGGTTCCAGGGTCAGGGTCACCTTGCAGAATCCATCGAAGTCATATTCCTGGAGGAGCCGGGCGCGTACGCCCCTGGGGGCTTCGAGCGTGCTTTCCAGGGTGATTTTGTCCTCCCGGGCTTCCCGCAGGGCGGGGGGGGTGACGGGGGTGGCGGGAACGCCGTCGAAGGTCAGTTGGACGGGGCGGGCGAGGAGTTCCCCTCCCGGGACTTGGATGGATTCCCAGAGGGCCGCCCCCAGTCGATAGGCGGTTTGGAGCCCGGTGACGGTTTCCTGGCTATAGGTCAGGGGGACATAGGGGGGGAGGACGGTGGGCTTGAGTCCGATGTTCGTTCCCTGCCAGGGGAATTCGCGGATGGTGAAGTCCCTCTTGAGGATGGTGGTTTTGCCTTGGGCATTCCGCAGTTCCGCCACCAGGTCGTAGGTGCCCAGGGGGAGTTCGGGGAGGGGCCAGCGGGCCTGGAAGTTTTCGGCCGGCAGTCGGCAGTAGACGGTGCCGTCTTCTCCTTCGATGCGGAAGGAGATATCCTGGAGGGCCATCAGTTTATCCCGGTTTACGCAGGTGATGCGCGCCTTGGCCACGCGCTTGGTGGGGTAGATGCCGATGTCCAATACGTAGGGCGGGTCGGGGTCCACGTAGGCCACGCCGGTGCCTGCATGCCAGGAGAAGTCCCGCCGGTAGAGAAGGCTTCCATCCCTGGCGTCAGTGATGGAGGAGCGGATGGTGCGGTCCAGGGGTGTGAGGATGGCCCGCAGGGTGCCTTCCACTTCCTGTCCGGGCTCCGGGGAAAGGAGGGTGTCCAAATGGCTCGGCGGCTCAATGGAGACCATCAGCGCGGAGAGTTTGACCGGGGCGGGGCCCTCCCCGGGATTGAAGGCCGACCACTGGATGTCGTATCCTGCGGCCTTCCAACGGTTGCCAAAGGTCTTGAAGCCCACCGCGGGGATGCCCCGCTGCGGCACAAAGCGCCCCGCCTCGCCCCAGGACCAGGTCACCTCCTCGGAAAGATTCTGGAAGATGCGGGCAACCTGCAGACGGTATTCCCTTCCCTCCTCCAAGGAGGGAATCCCAAAGGCGCGCCAGGGAATCGCCGCCTCGAAATCCAGGGTCCCGTCGTGCTGCGTGGCCCGGGAAACCACCCCGGCCACATCGCAGGAGCCATCCCGCTGGAACACCACCGGGGTCAGCCCATCCTCCCCAAAGGACACCACAATCCGGTCCCCCGCCGACAAGGACATGGGCGCGGGCGGCAGTTCACTGCGCTGGGAGAGGAAAAGGCAGGTGTCGTCGTAGCCAATGCAGTGGTGGACGTCCCGCCGGCTCAGCATCCCCGTCTGCCGGGAGTAGGAACCAAAACTGGGGGAGCCCATCCGCCATTCGTCGGCTTCGCTCTTCCCGTCAATGACCGGGGCGCTCTGCATGGGCGGCAACCGAAGGTAGGTCTCCGCAGGAGACTCCACCGCAGGAACCGAAAGCGTCAAAAGGCCAAAGGCCAGGAGCCAGAGGAAAACAGGCAGGGATTTCATGGGAAAGGAGAAAACTGGCGTGGTGGTGTAATAAATCTTGTAATGTTGTAATTATAGTAAAATATATCAATAAATCAATTTATAATTGAAATATCTTTAGCTTTTTCCTGGAAAACCATAGGGATTTTCCTTGCCGTTTTTCCCGCTGGGGAGATCGGTCCATGCTTTGAGGGCCCTGCCCTGGGGTGTGTTGCCATTTCGCGGGGGGATGGAAAAAGAAGTGGCCGGGCCTTGCGGTGGCATGGCCCGGCCTGTCTGCGGTGGCAGTGTCTGCTTTCAGGCTACTGATACCAGATTCCCAGGGAGGAGCCCACGGGGCGTTGGTATTTTCCACCCTTGGTGGGTTGGTTCAGCAATCTAGGCTGTTTTGTCACGTAGTCCCAGAAGACCATGGTGGTGGAGCCTCCCCCGTCCATGTTGAGGGCGTCCGTGGCGCCGAGCCATTGGAGGAGTTGTGCGCATTCATGGAGATTGGCGCCCATGGAGAAGCCTTCCTGCCTGCCGTCGATGGCGACGAGGTAGAGTTTGGAGCGGTTTTGGTTGAGTCCCCAGACCATTCTGGGGTGCAGGTCCTTTGGGTTGTCCCCGGGGAGGATGGTGTTGTCCTTGAGGACCATGCCGAAGCCACAGAGGGCGATCCAGACATCGTTGGCGGGGGGGATGTCCTTGGGGAAATCGCGGAATTCCAGTCGGTTGTCCTTTGTGACGACGAGTCCCGGGGTGCCATTGGGGGGGCAGATGCACTTTCCATTGGTGACGAGTGCCCCCATGTTGTCGGAGTATGCGTGGGTATAGGGGGGCTTCCAGGGGGACCAGGGGGCGGCGTTGACCGCCAGCACCACGGGGATGGGGAAGCCGTTGGTATAGGTTCCCTTGCGGCATTGTGCGAGGAATTCCCCGGTGGTGAGGCGTTTTGTCCGGATGGTGTATTCCGGGCAATCGGGCATGGGCTTTCCGGCATCGGGGTCCGGCTGTGTGGCGAAGAAGCGGATTTTGGGGTTTTCCAGGTCCACCTGGATGGCCTGGATGGCCATTTTCCGGGGGACGGGGAGGGATAGGTTCAGGTGTAGGATTCCGGGGAAGAGGGGGAAGGCCCTTGCCCAGGGATTGACGCCCTGTGGTAGGGGGGGGAGTTTGGCCAGGAGAAGGCCGGGCAGGGCGAAGAGGAGAAGGAGGAGAGTCTTGGGCAGCGGTGAAGGGGAGTGGTGTCTCTTGCTCATATCCTCTGGTTCCCGTGGAAAAGTGGTGGGGGATTGGGGGGACGCTTACTTTTGCAGGAGCGGCCCTTCCTTGAAGGCCTGGAAGAGCCACTTTCCGTCTTCGTTCTTCTTCAGCAGGATTTGGAGATGGAAGTCATCCTCCATCTTGTAATTGTGGCGGGCGGAGGTGGCCTTGACCCGGAGCACGCAGTCGATGTCCGCCTCGTTTCCCTGGACGGTGATGACGTCGTCCAGCAATTGGACGTGGATGCGGTCCAGTTGCAGCCTGGCCCGGTTCACCTGCGCCATGAGTTCCTCTCCGGAGAGGACGCCTCCGAGGGGGATTCCGTGGACTTGGATTTCGATGGAGTTTCCCAGCCGGTTGCCCAGGGAGAGCATCTTGAGGGCGGCGGTGGTGTTTCCTTCGTCCGGTTCCTTGGAGACATCCTGGCAGATTTCCGTCAATTGCCGTTTCACCAGCCGTTTGTCGTTTTGGAGGAACCGGCATCCCAGGGGGAGGCAGACGAGGAGGAGAAGGAGCAGGATGGCGAAGAGGCTTTTGGGGGACATGGCGTTGTCTTTCTCCTATGCAAACCAGGCAGTCTGCGTGTCAGGGGGCCAGGGAATTCTTGGCGAGTTTTGACAAGGTCCCGATGTCTCCGGCCCCCACCAGGAGGAAGACGGATTCCGGGGCGTCGGCCTGTTCCCGCCACATTTCCAGGAGGGCGGGCAGGAATTCCCTGGGGGGGCGGTCGAAGACCTGTGCGGACAGGCGGGGGGCGAGGTCTCGGAGCTCTTGGAGGAGGGCATGGGGGGAGGCCTCCGGCGCCTCCTTTTCCCAGGCCATGAAGGGGGCCATCACCACCACCTGACGGCATTGGGCCGCCAGGATTTCAGCGAAGCGGCGGCCGTATCGCAGGAGTCGTTCGGGGCGATGGGGCTGGAAGATGACGGTCAAAGGCGCCGTGGGGTGCCGTTCCCGGAGGGCCTCCAGGCAGGCGGCCAGTTCCGTGGGGTGGTGGGCATAGTCTTCGTAGAGGAAGCGGCCTGGCTTTGCGGCAGCGAGGAGTTGGAGGCGTCGTTCCACTCCGGGAAAGGAGTCCAGTCCTTTTTGGAGTTCTTCCCGGGTCAGGGAGAATGGGGGGAGTTGGAGGAGTGCGGTGGCTGCGTAGGCGTTCCTTCGGTTGTGGAGTCCGGGGAATTTCAGGGAGGGGAGGGCGTCCTGGGGGAGGGGGTCTGGCAGCCAGCGTGCGTTGTCATGTCCCTCCAGGAGGGAGCGGAGGAGGGGGGAGTCCCAGGCATGGACCCGGAGGGATTGCCGGGCGAGGCGCCGGAAGCATTCCTGGAGGCCCTGTGGGCCTCCGATGGCCCAGGAGTGGTCGTCATCCACATTGAGGATGAGGGAATCCTGGGGGAGCATCAATTCCTGGGAGCGGTCGGATTCATCCACTTCGGTGACCAGGAAATTCCCGTCTCCCCAGGCGGCATTCCTTTTCTCCCCCACGGGCATTCCTCCAATAAGGTATCCAGGGTTTTTGCCCGCCTGCCGGAGGAGGTGGGCAATCATGGCGGTGGTGGTGGTCTTGCCGTGGGAGCCGGCGACGGCGACCACATGGCGGAAGCGGGTGGCCAGACGCGCCAGGAATTCCCCTCTCCTGCACTGGGGGATCCCCAGTCTGCGGGCCGCCTCCCGTTCGGGATGGCCGGCGGGGATGGCGGAGGAGTAGACGAGGAGGGAAGAGCCCGGAAGGGCCTCCGTGGCCAGGCCGACGGTTATCCTGGCCCCCCGGCTTTTCAGGGCCTCCAGGTAGGGGGAGTCCACGGCGTCGCTGCCGGAGACCTCCACCCCTGCATCCAGGAGGAGGTGGGCCAGCCCGGAAACCCCGACCCCTCCCGCCCCGCAGAAATGGACCCTCTTCCAGGGAAGGTCCCTGGGGACGGGGAGCGGGGTCTTGACGGCGGCCTCCGGCCAGGGGAGATAGAGGAGGACGGGCTGGTCGGCGGGGCATTCCAGGCGGAGACTGGATTCCGTGGCCTCATTGAGGGTTCCTTGCCACCAGCGTTCCAGGGGCTGTTGGCGCAGGGGCCACCGCACCCCTTCCAGGGAGACGGGGGTTCGGGGGGAGGGGGCGATGACGGAGAGCTGGTCCCCGGGGGAGACGGGGAAGGCGCATTGGCCCCGGCAGGGGATGAACCTGCCGTAGTCCGTCCAGAGTTCGGCGTTTTCCTGGTCGGCCAGGATGGCCAGGTTTCCCAGGGTGTGGTCCTCCCTCTTTCCCGTCGCCCCGAGGATGAGGAGGGTGCAGCGGGGATAGTGGCGCCGGCAGAAGCGGAGTGCCTTGGAGAGGTCGTTGGTTTCCTGTTCCGCCTCCCGGTGCAGCAGGCGGGCATGGCGTTTCCGCAGGGGGGCGGGGATGCTGTCCAGGTCGCCGACGATGGCGTCTGGGAGGCGTTCCCCGAAGCGCTCCAGTTCCATGATGGCGCCGTCGCAGCAGACGAGATGGTCGGCCATCCTCAAGGCCTCCAGGGAGGCTTTCCGTCGTGGGAAATCCCCGTGGCAGAGAAGAACAACAGTGGGCATGGGCGTTTTTGGGGGGAGGAAAAGAAGCCCAAGGAGGGAATGGGGCATTCTTCCTTGGGCTTGCCTGGGGCCCCTTCCTCGGGGGAGGGGGGCTTGGGGATGGAGGCGTCGTGCGCGGGGCTACTTGTCCCAGCCCATGACCTGGGCGACATTGGGCAGGGAGGGTTTCAGCAGGCTCTTGATGGCCTCCGCGTATTGGCGGATTTCCCACTGGGCGTGGGGGCTGGAGCGCAATTCCAGGAAGCGGAGGAGATTGGAGAGGTCCACCGTCGCCCAGAAGGTGGTCATGAGATTCTGGCTGAGGACGCCCCGGGCCTGTTCCCGGCAGACTCCCGCCGCCAGCAGTTCCTCATAGGCCCGCAGGGTCTCCAGATTGGCCTTTCGGATGGTCTCCCGGAGGGCGTCCTGGTCCATGGCCTCCGGGGCAGCCGTGGAGGCCTGGCGGTCGGAGGCCGCCTGGGCATGGATTTCGGGGGGGACGTAGAATTCCAGGTCCACCTCCGTGTAGCGCCGGGAGATTTCGTTGTAGCTCCAGGTGCGGTGGCGGTGCCACTGGGAGCGTACGAAGAGGGGGCAGTGCACCAGGAAGGTGAAGACCACGTGCTCCAGGGGGGTGTTGTGCTGGTTGGCGATGAGGTACTTCAGCAGCTTCACGTCCCGCTCGTCCATCTCGGAGCGCATTTTCCCGAAGGAGACCCGCGCGGCATTGACGATGCTGCTTTCCGTCCCCATCTGGTCCACGAGGCCGATCCAACCTTGGCCGCCCAGCACCATCACATGCCTGGGGGGCGGCACGTTCACTGTCTGAAGTTCCATCATTTCTGTCTCCTTGGCGGGGGGAAGGGCGTCGGGCTACTTGTCGGCCAGGGGGGCTTCCAGGTAGTCCACGCATCCCTTGAGGGTGGAGAGCTTGCCGTAGTCGGCTTCGGGGACGACCACCTTGTAGCGCTTCCTCAAGTCCATGACCACGTCCAGGAAATCCATGGACTGGAGGGTTCCCCGGAGGGATTCCTCGGGGCCGAAGGCCTTCCAGTCCACATCGGGGTTGATTTCGGTGAGAATGTCAATGACGGCATCCAGGATTTCGGGTCTAGTCATGGGGGGAAGGGGAGGGGTGGCTCCGTGTTGGCGGGGTGGGTGGCTTGGGGGTGTTTCCCAGGGGCCTGCATGGGGCTGGGCACGCGGGGAGGCGGAGGAGAGGCGCTGGGAGTGGCCGGAAGGGGAAAAACGGGCGTGGCTGCCTGGGGATTTTTCGTTCCGACCAAGGGCGCCATCCTGTCGCCGCCGGGGCGCATGGCCGGCCCAATGCAGGGCGCTAGAGGGAGTCGGGGGAGAATCTCCCGACGATGGTGACACAGTTGATGCCCATCATCCCGAAGGAGTTGTTGAGGATGATGGAGAGATTTTCCCGTGGGGTTGGCTGGTGGAGGACCAGGTTGGGCAGGGCGCAGGCGGGGTCCAGGTTCTGGACATGGATGGTGGGGTGTACCAGATGGTCCTGGAAGGAGGGGAGGTTGCCGGCCAGTTCCAGGGCGGCGGCTGCGCCCATGCAGTGCCCGATGAAACTCTTGGTGTTGTTGAAGAAGGTGTCGGGGCAGTCGTCGCCGAAGACCTGCCGCAGGGCCAGGCACTCCTTGGCGTCTCCGGCGGGGGTGCCGGTGGCATGGGTGCTGACCAGGGAGACCTGGCGGGGGGAGAGCCCGGCCTTCCGGAGGGCGCCCTGGATGCACTGGGCCTGGCGCTCCTGGTTGGGGAGGACGGCGTCGGTGGCGTCGGA
>JAEDNB010000058.1 GCA_016302725.1 Lentisphaeria bacterium | reverse complement strand
CCCATCTTCGTGGAGAAGACCATTGCGGAGACCGAGCCCGGCTTCAAGGGCGACACCGCCACCAACTGCCTGAAGCCCGCCAAGATCGAGAACGGCTACGAAATCAACGTCCCCACCTTCGTGGGCATCGGCGACCTGGTCCGCATCGACACCCGCACCGGGGAATACTCCGACCGGGTCAAGAAGGCCTCCCTGTAACTCCATCCCCCCTTGCCCTTCCTGCGCCGCCCTCGCCACGCCAGGGCGGCGCAGGAGTCTGCCCCCGGGTTCCCCCTGCTTCGTCGGGGGGAGCCCTTCCGGTCCTCTTCCGGGGCGGGTGAGGGTGACAATCCATGCAGCCGGGCAGCCGGCGGCCAGTGCGGGAGCCCCCCCTGTCCGTCTGCTGCCCTTTGCCGTCTGCCGGGGGGATTTTCCCTATGCATTCCTGGGGGGCTTCCCCGGAGGGACTCCGTGCTGCAACGCCTTCGCACCTTGTTTGGCATCTTCTTCTTCCTCTCCCTGGTGACCCTGGGGGGAGGGCTGGCCATGCTTCCCGCCATGAGGGAGGAGTTTGTGCGCAAGCGTGGCTGGATGACGGACGACGAGATGGTGGACACTGTGGCGGCCATGCAGTCCATGCCGGGCATCATCGCCTGCAACATGGGGGTGCTTCTGGGCTACCGGATTGCGGGGATTCCGGGGGCGCTGGTGTCGTTGCTGGGGGGGATTCTGCCGCCCTTCCTGGCGATAGTGCTGGTGGCGGGGCTGGTCTTCCGGCTCCGCGCCTATGCCGGCGTGGGGCATGCGTTCCTGGGGGTGCGGGCGGCGGTGAGCGCCCTGATTCTCTATGCGGTGGTTGGCCTGGGGCGCCAGGTCTTCTCGGGGAAGGGGGGGGCGGCCCGGGGCTTCACCTGGGCGGTGGCGGCGCTTTCCTTCCTGTCCCTGGCCTTCCTGGGGGCCAATGCGGTCTATGTGCTCCTTGCCGGCGGGGTGGCCGGCTGGCTCCTGCATCTTTGGCTCCGCCACCATGGGGAGGGAAAGGCATGAGCCTCCTGGCCCTCTATCTCCTCTTCGTGAAGATTGGCGCCTTCACCTTCGGCGGCGGCTACGCCATGATTCCCTTCTTCCAGGATGAGCTGGTCACCCGCCATGGCCTCATGTCCCCGGAGGAGTTCGCCGACATCGTGGCCCTGGCGCAGATGACGCCGGGGCCCGTGGGGCTGAATGCGGCGACCTACATCGGGCAGCAGCAGGCGGGCCTTGCCGGAGCCCTGGTCTCCACCCTGGGAGTCTCCACCCCCTCCCTGGCCCTGGGGCTTCTGGTGGCGCTCTTCCTCCGCTCCTTCGAGAAGAACGCCCATTGGCAGGGGGTGCTTTGCGGCATCCGCCCCGCCACCCTGGGACTCATTGGGGCGGCGGTGGTTTTCTTTGCGGAGACCTCCCTGTTCACGGCTCCCGTGGCCGCCCTCTGGCAGGCCGGCAAATCCTTTGGCCTTTGCTGGCAGGGGGTGGCGATTTTCGCCGCCACCCTGGCCATCCAGTGGCGCTGGAAGCCCAATCTTCTCTGGGTGCTTCTGGGCGCCGCCCTGGCCGGCTGGCTCCTCTTCCTCCCCGCCTCCCTTTGAGGGAGCGCGCCCTCCGACCGAACCCGCCACCTCCAGGATTCCCCCTCCCCCATGCCCGAAGAACCCTTCCGATTTTGGCTTGGCTTCCGTCCCGTGAGCGCTGTCGTCGATTTCTTCTCCCAGAAGATTTGGAATGCGGATTTCCGCGCCCTCCGCTTCCTGAAACGGGAGCTGTATTCCTTCTGCCGTCTCCTGGTGGTGACGGGGCGCGGCGTCTTCGAGGACCGCTGCACCCTCCAGAGCTGCGCCTTGACCTACATCACCATGGTCTCCCTGGTACCGGTGCTGGCCATCGCCCTCTCCTTCTGCAAGGGAATGGACTTCCAGACGCAATTGCTGGAACACCTGGGCATCGAAACCCTGGTGCAGAAGAGCGGTCCCGGGGGAAAGGAGACCGTCGTCTACCGGGTCGTCCCCCGGGAAGAGCCCCCTGCCGCCTCCCCGGCAGAGACGGCCGAAGCCGGGACGGACGAGGCGGAGGCGCTTCCCAGGGCGAAGCCGGTGCGCCCCGGGTTTGTGGCGGAGTTGCCCGAACCCCTCCAGGAAGGGATTCTCCGGGTGATCGGATACGTCGACAGGACGAATTTCGCGGCCCTGGGAATCGTGGGGGTGATCACCCTGGTCTTCACGGTGGTGATGTCCATCCGGAAGTTGGAGAACACTTTCAACGACATTTGGTGCGTCCGCCGTGGGCGCAGCCTCATGCGCCAGGTCAGCGAATATCTCGTGGTGATGCTCCTGCTGCCGGTGATGCTGTCGGCAATCCTCTCCCTGCATGCCTTCATTCGCCTGGGCAACCTGGCGGAACTCCTCCATACCCACTCCCCCGCCGTGCTGTATTGGGGGCGCTTCCTGGCCCATGCCCTCCTTTTCTTCTTCCTGGTGCTCTCCTTTGCGGCGCTGTATCTCTTCATGCCCAACACGCGGGTGCGCCTGAAACCCGCCCTGCTGGCGGGAACGGTGGCGGCCATTGCCTGGGGAGTGGTCCTGCTGGCCTATGTGCGCTGGCAGATTGGGCTGGCCCGGTACAACACCATCTACGGGGGCTTTGCCGCCGTCCCCTTTTTCCTGGCGTGGCTCTATGCCAACTGGATGGTGATTCTCCTGGGGGCGGAACTGTGCTATGCCGCCCAAAACCAGCGCCTGCTTCGGCAGACCAAGCAGATGCGCCCCCTGGAGGCGGGGGCGAACCGGCTCCTGGGCATTGCCATCGTGGAGTCCATCAGCCGATGCTTCGACGAGGGGCGCGGGTGCTGGAATGCGGCGGAATTCGCCGTGGAGCACAATGTCTCCATCCGGGAACTGGAGTTTTCCCTGGCCACCTTGAGCCGGGCGGGCCTGGTCATCCAGCGGATGCCCGAGGCCGATCCCCCGGAATCCTACGACTATCTCCTGGGGCGCCCCTCCTCCCAAATCTCCCTCTCCCAGGTCTCCGACGCCTTCATGGACATGGATTCCGAATGCGCCAGGCGCATCAGCCGGTGCCTCCCGGAAGCCTTCGTCTCCTTCATGCGGGGACGCCATGAAAAGCACGACCGGGAGATGGCCGCCATCACTTTTGAGCACGGCGCCGCCCATGGCCCCACGGTCTCCCACCCCCAGGGGGAGGGGACGCCACGGAAAGAAGAGCGGGGAGGTGGAAGATGAAAGGGATTCTCGGTGTGTTCCTGGCCGTGGCCCTGGGCCTTTCCTGGCCGTGCCTGTGGGCGCAGGAGGGGCCTGTGGAGGTCTATGTCTCCCTGCCCCCCATGGCGGAGGCGGTGGAGGCCATCGGAGGGAAGGAGGTCTCCGTGGGGGTGCTTCTCCCTGCGGGAAGTAATCCGGAGACCTACCAGCCTGATGCGCGGAGCGTGGCGGCCCTGGGGCGGAGCCAGGCCCTCTTCCTGATTGGCGCCCCCTTCGAGGAGGCCCTGCTGCCCCGGCTGCGCCGCGCCTTCCCACGCCTCTCCCTGGTCAATGGGGCGGAGGGCATGCGACGCCGGAATTTCCCCGAGGGGGGCGACGACCCCCATGTGTGGCTCTCCGTGTCCAACATGCTCCTCTATGCCGACAATGTCTGCCGCGCCCTCTGCGCCCTGCGCCCCGGCCAGGAGGCCCAGTTCCGACGGCGGCTGGCGGACTACCGGGCCTCCCTGGAGAAGGCGGGCCGGGAAATCCGCGCCCTCCTCGCCCCCCTGGAAGGGCGCTCCGTCCTGGTCTACCACCCCGCCTTCGGCTTCTTCCTGGACGAATGCGGAATCGGGCAAATCGCCATCGAGGAGGAGGGAAAGGAGCCCTCGGGGCGTACCTTGACCCAGGCGCTGTCCAGGGCCCGGGAACTGGCCCTGCCCGCCATCTTCGTCCAGCCCCAGTTTTCCCCCCGTTCGGCCAAGGCGCTTGCCCGGGAACTGGGCTGCCGGGTGATTCCCCTGGACCCCCTTCCTTCCCGCCTCACGGAGGGACTGAAGGCCATGGCGGCGGCCATCGCGGAGGCGTATTGCCCCGCCGGGGAGGCCAGGCCATGACGACCCCCGCCGTGGAAATCCGGAATCTCTGCTTTGGCTACGAGGAGCATGAGGTGCTGCACAACATCAACCTCACGGTCTCCCCAGGGGATTTCGCCATGGTGGTGGGGCCCAACGGGGGCGGCAAAAGCACCCTCCTCCGCCTGATGCTGGGATTGCTCAAGCCCCGCTATGGAAGCGTGCGCATCCTGGGAGAGAGCCCCGAGGTGGCCCGGAGGCAGATGGCCTATGTCCCCCAGTCCCTGGAATTCGACCACAATTTTCCCATCTCCGTGCTGGAGACGGTGTTGCTGGGGCGCCTGGAACACTACTCCTTCCTGGGGCCCCGCCGCCGTGACCGCCAGGCCGCCCTGGAGGCCCTGGAAGGGGTGGGCCTGAAGCAGGAGGCCCGACGCCCCTTCGCCGAACTCTCCGGAGGCCAGCGGCAACGGGTCCTCATCGCCCAGGCCCTGGCCTCCCATCCCTCCCTGCTCCTCCTGGATGAACCCGGCGCCAACCTGGACGCCCCCGGGGTGGCCGCCATCTACGGACTCCTCAAGGAACTCAGCCAGCGCCTCACCATCGTCATGGTCTCCCACAACCTCACCATGGTGGAACCCTTTGCCACACACGTGGTCTGCGTGAACCATACCGCCGACATGCACCGCATCGACCAGGTCTCCCAGGAGGACCTCCACGTGGGAAACTGGATCCACATCTTCCATCATGCCTGCCCCGTGACCCAGGACGGACAGGAGGCGGACCCCTGCGCGGGACCCCACCTGGGACAAGAGGAGGGACACGCCCATGGGTGAGTTCCTCCTGGAGTTGCCCCATTCCCCCCTCCTCCTGCGCTCCCTGGCCGCCATGGTGCTGGCGGCAATCTGCTGCGGCGTGGTGGGATGCTATGTGGTGCTGAAACGGGACAGCTACGCCGTGGGCGCCGTGAGCCACTCCCTCCTGGGAGGGGTGGGGGCGGTGCTCTACCTCCAGGGGCTCTTCCCCGCCCTGGAGAGCCGCCTCCCCTGGCTGACGCCCTGGGGCGGGGGGCTTGCGGCCGGCGTTGCCGTGGCCATTCTCATCACCTTGCTGACCACCCGCTGGCATTTCCGGCTGGACACCGTGCTTTCCGCGCTGTGGGCCCTGGGCATGGCCATGGGGGTCTCCTTTGTGAATGCCCGCCCGGGATACGGCACCGAACTGACCAGCTATCTCTTCGGAAGCATCCTCATCATCTCCCCCCAGGACCTCTGGACCATCGGACTCCTGGATGGCCTTGTCCTCCTGCTGGCCCTCTTCTGGCACTCCCGCTTCGTGGCGCTGGCCTTCCATGATGAACTCCTGACGCTGCGGGGGCTTTCCCGGGGCAGGGTGCAGCTGGCCTTCCAGCTGATGGTGGCGGTGACGGTGACGGTCCTCTCCCAGCTGGTGGGGGTCGTGCTCTGCATGGCCCTGCTGGTGCTTCCCGTGGCGGCGGCCTCCCTGCTTTCCCGCCGGATTCCCGTCATCATGGCGGTGGCGGGCGTGCTCTGTTTCCTGTGTTCCTTCCTGGGGGTGGGCATCTCCTACGGGGCGGGGAGCGGAAGCCTGCTGCGTTCGCCGGGGGCGGTGATTGTGGAATTGGCGGGGCTTTCCTACCTGGTGGCCTGGCTCTTCTCCCGCCTTCGGGCCGCCCTCCGGGAACGCCGGGGGGAACCCACCGTGAAATAGCCCCATGCAAGGATTGGATACGAAAATGGACAAGCTCTTCTACGCCAGCAGCGAAACCTGCGCGGACCTGTGGTATCTTTCCGGCTTCTGCGCCCCCGACGCCTTCCTGTTTTTCCAGACGGACAAGGGGGCGGTGGCGGCCGTGAGCTGCCTGGAACTGGGACGCGCCCGGAAGGAGTGCCGCCCCTCCGTGAAGGTGGCCGATGTCCAGCATCTGGAGGAGTTCTTTGGCATCGAGGCCGAACCGGCAGGGGGAAACTGGTTCCTGCGGATGGTGCGCACCGTCTGCCGGGGAACCGGGGTCTGGGAGTGGAATGTGCCCGCCTCCTTCCCCCTGGAATATGCCGATTTGCTCCGCGGCGCAGGCATCCAGGTCACCCCTTGCTGGAATCTGACGCCGGAACGCCGGATCAAGAGCCGGGAGGAAATCGAGAAGGTGCGACGGGGGGAACGGCTGGCGGAGGCCGGCCTGGCCCAGGCGGACGGCATGCTCCGCCAGGCCACCGTGGACAAGGAGGGGTTCCTGATGCTGGGGGGACACCGCCTGACGGCGGAGGAGCTGCGGGGGGAAGTGGATGCCGCCATCGCCCGCAAGGGCGGCCTGGCCCGGGGCACCATCACCGCGCCGGGCGTCCAGGGGGCGGATCCCCACCAGGCCGGCCATGGCCCCCTCAAGGCCAACGAACCCATCGTCATGGACATCTTCCCCCGGGACCAGGAATCGGGCTATTTCGGGGACCTTACCCGCACCAGGGTCAAGGGCGCCGCCTCCCCCGTGGTCAGGAAGGCATATGAATGCGTCCTGGAAGCCCAGGAAAAGGTGCTTCAGGCATTGCGCCCCGGGGTGACCGGCGCCCAGATGCACCAGTTGGCGGCGGACCATTTCACGGCATCGGGCTTTCCCATGGAGCGGGACCCCAAAAGCGGCCTCTACCGTGGCTTCTTCCATGGCCTGGGACACTCCGTGGGGCTGGAAATCCACGAAAAGCCCTGCCTCTCCCCGGGGGACTCCACGGTGATGGAGGAGGGACATGTGGTGACTGTGGAGCCGGGGCTCTATGACCCCGCCTGGGGGGGCATCCGCATCGAGGACACCGTGGCCGTGGCCGCCGGGGGAATCGACAACCTGGCGGTGGCCTCCAAGGAACTGGAACTGTAGGAATACTTTTTGGGGGGGATTAAACGGGCAGCCGGAGGCGGAAGGTGGTTCCGCCGCCGGGGGTCTCGTCAATCTCCACGGTTCCCTGGTGGAGCTGGGCGATGTGCTTTACGATGGCCAGCCCCAGCCCCGTGCCTCCCAGGGAACGGGAACGCTCCTTGTTGACCCGGTAGAATCGCTCGAAAATCCTGGGCCAATGCTCCCGGGGGATGCCGCAGCCGTGGTCGACGCAGGCCAGGGTGACCCACTCTCCCGCTTGGGAGGCGGCCAGGGTGATGCTTTGGCTCCCGCTGTATTTCAAGGCGTTGTGGAGAAGATTGCCGATGGCCTGGGCGAGAAGCTGGGAATCCCCCGTCACCTGGAGTTTTTCGGGGATGGCCAGGGAGAGGAGGCAATCCTTCTGCTCCGCCTCGTCCCGGCACTCCTCCACGGCCTCCTGGGCCACTTGCCTCAGGTTGACGGAAAGGAAATCCCTCCGCTTTTCCTGCTGCCGATGCTCCAGGGAGGCCAGGGCCAGGATGTCCTGCACCAGGCGGTTGAGGCGCTGGGACTGGGCGCACATCAGGTTTACCAGCCTTTCCAACTGCTCCCTGGGCAGGCCGGGGGTCTCCTGGATGGTCTCCGCCGCCACCACAATGGAGGTAAGGGGGGTCTTGATTTCGTGGGAGACGTTGGAGATGAAGTCCTTCCGGAACTCCTCCAGCTGCCGCATCTCCCGCAGTTGCTGCCGCAACTGCTCCGTCATCTCCTGGACATGCCGGGCGATATGCCGCACAATCCCCTTGTCCGGCACGGGAATGGGGGTCTCCAACGCCCCCTCGGCAATCCTGTCCATGCTCTCCTGGAGCCGCCGGAGGGGATGGTAGAGCCGGCGAAGGACATAGAGGGTGAGGAAGGCAACGGTGGCCGCCCCCAGGGCGATGGTGCCCCAGAAGAGGCGCCGGGCCAGATGGAGCAGGCGGGAGGTGCGGTCCGTGCTGACGGCGGTCCGCAGGAGGTAGGTCTCCCCGTTGGCGAGGCGGAGGCACGTGGCATAATAGGTCATCCAGGCCCCCGTGCTCTCGCTCTTCCGGGAGACGGCCATGGACTCCCCCTGCAGGGCGCTTTGCACCTCCTGGCGGAGGAGATGGTTGTCCAGGGCCTCGGGGTCATGGCGGGTGGAGTCCGCCACCACGGTGCCATCCTGCCGGATGAGGGTCAGGCGGAGGGAGTCTCGGGTGAAGGAATCGCAGACGAGCCGGGCCTCCTGGAGGCGGTTTTCCTCCAGAAGGGGGGTCATGAGGCTGCGGAGCAGTTCGCTTTCCTCCTGGATGCTGGAGAGGGTCTCCTGGCGGATGGCCTGCTGGAAGGCCTCCATCTGCCAATAGAGGAGCCCCCCGAAGAGGAGGAGGAGCCCCAGCAGGAAGGCGGGGAGGGCGAAGAGGCGGATTTCTCCTTCCTTCCGGGGGGTCATGGGGTCTCCTGGGATTTCAGGCGGTAGCCCACGCCACGCACCGTCTCGATGTTGCGCCCCCATTCCCCCAGCTTCCGGCGCAGGCTGACCATCTGGACGTCAATGGAACGCTCCGTGACGGGGTAGCGGGTCCCCTTGGTGTGGGTGACAATCTGGGTGCGGGTGAAGACCCGCCCGGGGTGGGTGAGGAAGAGGTGGAGGAGGGTGAATTCCCCTGCGGTGAGCTCCAGGGGGGTTCCCTCCAGGGTGGCCAGGTGCTGGCGGCAGTCCAGTTTCAGGGGGCCGTAGAGGTAGACATCCTGCTCCCCCTGCTCCTCCCGGGTGCGCAACTGGGTGCGGATACGGGCCAGGAGCACCTTCCGGTTGAAGGGCTTGGTGACGTAGTCGCTGGCCCCCAGGTCCAGCCCGCGGACGATGTCGGCCTCGGTGCTTTTCGCCGTGAGCATGATGATGGGGATGTGCCGGGTTTCCGGGGAGGACTTGGCCATCTGGCAGATGGTGAGGCCGTCCACCCCCGGGAGCATCAGGTCCAGGAGGACGAGGTCAGGGTGGCACTTCCGGAGCATGGCCATCCCTTCCGCCCCGTCGGCGGCAGTGAAGATTTCCTGGTATCCGTCGGCTTCCAGGGTGAGGGAAAGCAGTTCCCGGATGGATTCGTCGTCTTCGATGATGAGGAGCCTGGGGTTTTTCATGGAGGCCGAGGCGGGTCTGTTCAGAGGACGGGGGCGGGGAGGGTCACTTCCCGGGTGACGTCACCCGGGAGGCTGTGGTTTCCGGGGCGCACGTAGAGTTGTCCGGCGCGGTCGGTGATATTGGAGAGATGGCGGAGGAGCTTGCGCATTTCGGTGAGCAGTTCCAGGAAGACGAGGCCCACTTCCGGGCGGCAGGTTCCCTTGGCGATGCGGGCCATGTGTTCCTGTTCGGAGGCGGTGAAGTGTTCGTGGAGCCTTCCCCGGGCCTGGATGGCCTGGCGGAGCTTGTCGGGGCTGTTGTCTTCCAGGAGCTCCGTCACCCTTTGGAAATGGGCCTCCAGTTCCTGGAGGAGGAGCCCGTATTCCTTGGCGGCGGCGTCGCTGAAGCGGATTCCCTTGTCCTTGATGTGGTTCATGATTTCCTGGATGCGGCTGGCGTGGTCCCCGATGCGCTCGGCGTCGTTGGAGCAGTGGAGGAGGAGGGGGACGACCTCCGCCTGGGCGGGGGAGAGGTTTTGCTGCATCAGGCGGGAGAGGTAGTCGGCGATGTCCGCCTGCCGGTTGTCCACATCCTCCTCCCGTTCGGAGAGCTGCCGCAGGAATTTCCGGTTCTTTTCGTCGTTGTGCCCGTAGATGCGGAGGGTGGCGTCCGCCATGAGGCAGGCGTTTTTCAGCATGGAGCGGAGGGCGGCGGTGGTCTGTGTGAGGGCGATGGCGGGGTTGTGGAGCAGGTGGGGTTCCAGGCGCTTGTATTGGATTTCGTCCGCCTTGGCGGGGAGGATGGCCTCGCAGAGCTTGGCCAGGAGGGGGATGAAGGGGACCAGGGCCAGGGTGGTGGCCACGTTGAAGAGGGTGTGTGCGTTGGCGATTTGGCGCGCCAGGGGGGCGTTTCTGCTGATGGCCTCCAGGCAGAGGAAGAAGAGGGGTTTTCCGTGGATGAAGAGGTAGAAGCTGGCGAAGGTGATGGCGACCCCGAAGAGGTTGAAGAGGGTGTGGGCCAGGGCGGTCTGCTTGGCCACCCGGTTGGCGGGGATGGCGGCCAGTTGTGCGGTGATGGTGGTGCCGATGTTGGAGCCCATGACCAGGGCCACGGCGGTATGGAGGTCGATCATCCCCGAGTTGGCCAGGATGATGATGACCCCGCTGGCGGCGGAACTGCTTTGCACCACGAAGGTGGCGGCCATGCCCACGGCGATGGCCCCCAGGGCCGCCCCGGGGGGGATGATTCCGTCCCTGGGGGTGCAGGCGAAGAGTTGGAAGGCCTCCATGAAGGCGGGGAGTTTGCTGAGGGCCTTCAGTTCGCTGCTCATCAGGTTCATTCCCAGGAAGAGGAACCCAAAGCCCATGATGGTCAGGCCCCAGAAGGAGAGGGCGCGCCGTTTCTGGAGCCAGAGCAGCATGCCCAGGAAGAGGGCGGGCATCACCAGCCATTGGATGTTGAAGGCCACCAGTTGCGCGGTGATGGTGGTGCCGATGTTGGCGCCGAAGATGATGCCGATGGACTGCACCAGGGTGAGAAGCCCCGCGTTCACGAAGCCGATGACCATCACGGTGCTGGCGCTGGAGGATTGGATGACGCAGGTGACCGCCGCGCCGGACAGGATGGCCACGAAGCGGTTGGCGGAGAATACCTTCAGGATGGAGCGCATCCGGTCCCCCGCGGAATTATGGAGGCCGTCGCTCATGAGCTTCATGCCATAGATGAAGATGGCCAGGCCGCCGAATACGTGAAGAAGGGAGGTCAGCATATATATCTCGTTTGTCAATACGGGGATTATGTGCCGTGGCAAGGGGAATTCCTTGTCACGGCACATACCGTAAGGCAGACGGGCGGGGGCGGCAAAACCCCTAACCAAAAACTAATGGAATACTCATAGACACTGACGC
>JAEDNB010000057.1 GCA_016302725.1 Lentisphaeria bacterium | reverse complement strand
CCGTCATGATGGTGGCGGGATTGGAATTGACCAGCACAATCTCATAGCCCAGGCTGCGAAGGGCCTTGCAGGCTTGGGTGCCTGAGTAATCGAATTCGCAGGCCTGCCCGATGATGATGGGGCCGCTGCCTATGATCATGACTTTCTGGATGTCCGTACGCTTCGGCATGGTTCTCCTTCCCCTGGCGGGGGGGGGGTGGAAAGGGCAAAACAGAGGGGAAGGGGAGGGCACCGGAAACGGGCGCACCCCTCCCCTTCATGGCAAACTCGCTTAATATACCCCTAAACCTGGGGCCCTACGGAGGACAGGGCGCCGCAGACGCCGGATAGGCGGGGCAAGCCCGGCACACAGAGGGCAGGGCGGCCAGGCCCCCGCCGCCGCGGCCTCTTGCGGATTGATGTTGAGGATTCTGCCTGCCCGGCCAGGCTGGAGGTTGAATCCGGCATACAGTTTCCCGAAGAGACAGCCCCCCGGGCATAGTCCCTTGGGAGCGGAGTTGCCCAACACCCGGCGCCCATTTCGCCCAGGTCTCCGCAGCGTTCCGTCACCTTCTTTGCCCCTTTTCACCCCCCTACGCGGCAACGGCAGAGGAAATCGACGAGAACTCAATGTGCCCTCCCCCTCCTTGAAGACCTTGGGAAATCAACATGGCAACCGTTTCCCACTGTCCATTGGCGGAAATCCCGCTTCACGCCTTCCGGGCCCCTTGCTTTCCCGTGGCCTCCGCAGGGGTCAGGAGCGGAAGAGGTCCAGAAGGAGGGAGGCGATCAGGAGGCTGGCGAGGGCAAGTCCGGCGAGTCCGAGGTAGTGCAGGCAGTGCCAGGGGCGAGGGAGTTGGAGGGAGATGAGCCAGGTGGAGTTCAGGAGGATTCCGACGGCGAGGATGGCGGTGGTGCGCTGCCTTTGCCGTTGGCGATAGGCTTGGAGGAACTCCTCCATTTGCGGGAATTCCTGCTGGAAGGTCACCTTTCCCTGGAGGAGCTTTGTCCCCAGGGTCCGGAGGGCGGAGGGGGCGCGGGAGGCCATCTCCAGGATTTCCAGGAGGTCTTCCCCGTGTTGGTGGAGGGACTTGTGGGGATTGAACTGGCGGAGAACCACGCGCATGAGGGCCGGGCGCAGCTGCTTTTCCAGGTCATAGTCGGGGTCCAGGGTCCGCAGGACGCCGTCCATGGTGCCCATCGCCTTCACCATGAGGTAGACATGTGGCTTCATGGCGATTTTGAGCCGATGGCACATGGCATAGAGGTGGCTGAGGGCGGCGGGGACGTTGAGTTGTTTCAAGGAGCCGTGGAAGAAGCGGTCGATGAACTCCCCCACGGCGCACTCCAGTTCCGTTTCATCGGGCTCCTCCTCGTAGTCGCAGAGCCGCAGGAGCAGTTGCGCGGCGTGTTGCTCGTTTCGCTCCAGGAGGGAGACCACCAGGCGGCAGAAGAGGCGTTTTTCCTCCTCGGTGAGCCTGCCGCACAATCCAAAGTCCAGGAAGCAGACTTTGTTTTCGGGGAGGGCGAAGAGGTTTCCCGGGTGTGGGTCGGCGTGGAAGAAGCCGTGGGTGAAGAACTGCTGCAGCATCAAGTCGGCGAGGGTTCCGCAGAGAACACGGGGGTCGAGTCCGGCGTTTTGGAGTTCTTCGGGGCGGGTGAGCTTGATGCCCTGGATGCGCTCCATGGTCAGGACATGGTCGCTGCAGTAGTCGGGATAGATCCTGGGGACATGCACCTTGGGATTGCCCTGGAACTGCTGGGCGAAGCGGAGGAGGTTTCCGGTTTCCCCGTGGAAATCCGCCTCGTCCTCCAGGGACTGGCGGAATTGCCGCACCACCCTGGGGAGCATGAGGAAGCGCAGATCCGGATTGTCCTCGTGGAGTTGGTCGGCCAGGAAGAGGAGCACGCCCATGTCCGCGCGGATGTTCTTCAGCACACGGGGGCGCTGGACCTTGACGAAGACGGGGGTGCCGTCCTTCAGGCGGGCATTGTATCCCTGGGAGAGGGAGGCGGCGGCGGCGGGCTCACTGCTGAACTCCGCAAAGAGTTCCTCCAGGGTGCCGTGGAGTTCCCGCTCCAGGAGCTGGCGGGTTTGCTCGAAGGGGAAGGGAGTCGCCTGGTCTTGCAGGAGGGAAAGTTCCTTGGCGCACTCCTCTCCCACCAGGTCGGGGCGGGTGGAGAGCATCTGCCCCAGTTTCACGTAGACCGGCCCCAGCTCCTCCATGACCTTCCGCAGGCGGGCAAAGAGCAGGGGGGCGCTCTCCTGCTCCGGGGATTCCCGCCAGTCCCTCCGGCTGACAAGATGCCGGAGCCTCTGGAAGAAGATGCCCAGCCCATTGCGGAAAATCACCTGGAGAATCTTTCGCATCCGGGTCATGTTGCTGTAGGCCCGGTATGTGGAAAAGATGGGGGAGAAGAGCTTCATGGGGGGTCAGCAGCAGCGGTGCACTTCGGCGAGGTCCGTGAGGCCTAGGAGCACCTTTTCCAGGGCATCCTGCCGATAGGGGGTCCACCCCTCCCTGCGGGCTTCCTCTCTGAGCAGGCTGTTGGGGGTGCGGGCGGAAATCAGGTCCTCCAGTTTCTCCTGGACTTCCAGCAGTTCGTAGACGCCAATCCTGCCCAGGTAGCCGGTGCCCTGGCAATGGGGGCAGCCCTGGGGGGCGGCACGGCGGGGGGCGGGGGGGGCGGAATGCCCCAGGGCTTCCGCGCAGGCGGCCAGTTCCCGGGCGTCCTGCGGGGGGATTTGCCGGTCGGGGAGGGAGCAGTGCGGGCAGAGCCGGCGCACCAGGCGCTGGGCGATGACCATGCGCAGGGAGGAGGCGACCAGGTCGGGTTCGGCTCCCATGTTGATGAGGCGGTTGATGGCGCCCACGGCGTCGCTGGTGTGGAGGGTGGAGAGGACCAGGTGTCCGGTCATGGCGGCCTGGATGGCGATTTCGGCGGTTTCCCGGTCCCGGATTTCCCCCACCAGGATGACATCGGGGTCATGCCTGAGGATGGAGCGGAGGGCGGCGGAGAAGGTGAGGCCGATTTCCCCGTGGGTCTGCACTTGGGTGAGTCCGGGGATGTCGTATTCCACGGGGTCTTCCACGGTGATGAGTTTCAAGTCCTTCCGGCATGCCATCAGGTGGGTGAGCATGCTGTACAGAGTGGTGGTCTTTCCGGAGCCCGTGGGGCCGGTGACCAGGACCAGCCCGGAGGGGCGGGACATTTGGCGGCGCACTTTTTCCAGGTGTGCGGCGGAGAGGCCCAGGGCGCCCATGTCCTTGAGGAGCGCCTCCGCGTTCAGGAGGCGGAGGCAGAGGGTCTCCCCGTAGCGGGTGGGCAGGGTGGAGACCCGGATGTCCCAGAAGGAGCCATTGCGGGGGATTTGGAGGCGTCCGTCCTGGGGAAGCCGTCTTTCCGCGATATCCATCTTGGCCAGGACCTTGATGCGGGAGAGGATGGCCTCCCCCAGGCTTTTCATTCCCTGGGGGACGGGCACGTCCTGGAGGAGTCCGTCCACGCGGAAGCGGAGTTTGATTTGTTCGGCGAAGGGTTCCAGGTGGATGTCGGTGGCCCTGGCGTCGAAGGCGGCCGCGAGGATGTCGTCCACCAATCCGGCCACGGAGGAGTCCTCCTGGGGCGTGCTGGCGGGGGGCGGGATGGGGGGATTTTTTTCCGGTGGCGGGGGGGGGGCGGCAACCTGGAGCCTGGTGCGGATTTTCTGGATTTTTTCCGCCCCCAGGCCATAGGCCTTTTTCCGGGCCTTGTCCAGGAGCGCGGGGGGGGCGAGGAAAGGCTGGCAGGGGACGCCCAGCATCAGATGGAGTTGTTCCAGGGTATTGGGGGCGGGGGGGTGGGAGAAGGCCATTTGGAGCAGCCCCTCCTGGAGGGAGAGGGGGAGGGCCTTGTAGCGCGCCGCCAGTTCCTGGGGCACCTTTGCCAGGGCTTCCGGGGAGGGAGTCAGGCCATCCGCCGGGGCCAGGGGGATTCCGGAGAGGCGGGAGAGGAGGGCGTAGAGGGCTTCCGGGGGGCAGAGTTCCAGGGAGAGGACCGCCTCCTCGGGGGACTGGCCCGTCCGGCGCAGGCGCCGTTCCGCCGCCTGTGCCTGGGAGGGGGTGATTTGGCCTTCCTGGAGGAGGGCGTCCAGCAGTTGGGTCATGGCTTGGGCTCCAGGGTGAAGATTTCCGTTTCCCCATAGGGGATGGTGGCCTGCTTGCCTGTCTCCGGAAACTCCAGCGTCAGCGCCTCCTCGGTGACGGCATGGACGCTGGGGCCGAAGGCCAGGGGAGCGCCCTGCTGCAGAAAGACGCTGGAGGCGCCCTCCTCGGAATCGCTGATTTCCAACATGGCGTAGACCTTGCCCGTAAGGGCGGTGCGCACTCCCCGAAAGGTGACGGCCACCTTTCGCTTCGGCGGCGGGGGAGGAGGAGGGGGCTCCGGGGCGGGGGGCTCCGAAACGATGGCGGGGGCGGCGGCGGCGGGCTGCTTGGGCTTTTCCATGGGAAAGCCCACCAGGAAGGGGTCTCCCACTTGGTCCACGGGGATGGGGGTCAGGAAGAAGGGGGGCTGTTCCCGCCAGGGGAGCAGTTGCTGGGGCGGGGGCATCTCCGGGGTGGGGGCGGGCTTTTCCCGGGGCTCGGGCATTAGGAGGCGCCTGCCGCCGAAGAGTGCGCCGCCCAGGAGGAGCAGCAGGAGAAGCAACTTCCGTTCACCGTGGTGGAACAGCAGTCTGGTCAAGGTGTCCCGGGTCATTCTTGCTCCTCCGTGGACGTGGGGATGGCGGGCGGCTCATCCGCCCCCTGGGGATCCATGAAGGCGGAGCATTGGACGGTGAAAAGGTAGGTGGAGACCAGGTTCTCGCTTCCGGCCAGCAAGGCGTCCGGGGGGAGGCTATGGATGGAGAGGCGTTTCATGGGCAGGAAGGCGCGGCGGGTCTGCAGGGAGGCGGCGAAGGCGAGAAACTGCCCCATGGTGCCGGAGAAGGTGGCGTCCACGGGGAACTCCATGAGGTAGATGGAGCCATCGGGGGTGTCCTGGAGGGTGTATGCCGTGACGGGGAGGGCGGCGATCATGCCGGCCCCGTCCTTTCCCTGTGCCAGCCGCAGGCCGCTCTTTTTGGCGTGGCGCAGCACCTCCTGGAGGGTCCAGAGCTGGGCGATGGTCTGCCAGACCGGCTGTTCCACGGGCGCCTCCTTCCCCATGCCGAAATAGGCTTCGTCCAGGGGGGATTCCCCCTGGGCGAACTCGGCCACGATTCTCTCGTGGAGTTCCTTGTAATCCAGGCGTGTGGCGCCGTAGATGAAGGCCAGGGTGTCGGTGTAGTCTTGGCGGATATGCTCTTCCAGGATGGAGGTGGCGTAGGCCATGGTTTTGTGCGCCACCTCCCGGAGCCCCGGTTCGGAGGGGGTTCCCTGGAGGAGGTCTTCGCTTTCGGCGAGCCGTTCCTTCAGGAAGGCGCCATCCCTGGGAAGCCCGGTGGCCTGGAAGAGGGCCTGCTTCCGTTCCACGGCCTCCTGGTGGCGCTCCAAGGCGGTCTGCCTGGGGCGCAGATAGAGCCCGTAGGCCAGCAGAAGCGCCACCAGGGCCGCGCCCATGGCGAAGGCCAGGGTGCGGTGCGGTGCGGGCCAGTCTTTGGGGGCGGGGTGGAACATGGGGAGGGGCTAGGGCTGGGGGGGCGGAAGGGGGCGGGAAAGGGGGCTCTCCAAGAAAGGCAGCTGCATCAAGTAGAGGGTATACTCCCGCTTCAGCACATTCCGGTAGGTGGCCAGGAAGGAGGACCAGGGGGTGAAATGGGCGGCCAGGAAGTCCTCGGAGAGGAAATCCGTGAAATCGTCCACGTTGGTGAAGAGCTCCGAGCGGTTCAGCTCCCCCTGGAATTCCTTCACGGCCTGGTATCGTGTGGAGGAGGCGGGCAGGATGCCCCCGGCATACATCCGGGTGAGGAGGGGCAGGGAGGAGACGGGGAGGGCGGCGGAGGGCATGGGGGAAGGGGTGGCGGCGGGCTCCTCCGGCCGGAGGAGGGGTTTGTCGGGCAGGGCGCGGGCAGGGGGTGCGCCCTCGCCCCGGCGGGTTCCGCCATTCCGTGGGGCATTGGCCTCGGCGAAGGAGAATTCGTCCGCCAGATAGACGCACCAGGTGCCTTCCCGGGGGACGGGGCGTGAGAGGTCCCAGGCGCGGATGGACTGGACGAAGCGCCGGGTCCGCAGGGAGGCTTCCGCCATGGGGAGAAGGCGCTTCTGGAGATGGACCAGTTCCTGGCGCGCCTCGTGGAGGCGCGGGGCGGTGGCCAGGCATTCATCCAGCAGCCTTTCCTCCTGGGTGCACTTTTCCTCCTGGAGTTGCACGCGGGAAAGGGCCCCGGTGAAGAGCCAGCCGCCAAAGAGGAGCACAAGGAGGGCGGCCAGGGCCAGGAAGGGGAACTCCCGCATCCTGGCCTTTTGCCAGGCAAGGCGGGGAGGGAGGAGGGTGATGGGCAGGGGGGCGAGGCCCGCGCCCTGGGCGGCCAGGCCAAAGGGAATGGCCATGGCGGGCAGCACCCCTTCCACGGCGGAACCTCCAATCTGGTGGGGGCATTCTGCCTGGGGGAGCCCCAGGGGGGAGACAGGCACGCCCAGGCAGGAGGAAAGCTCCGAGGACATCTTCCCGCGCCCCGCCGCCTCTCCGCTGAACCAAAGGTGCGCCAGGACCGCAAGGCGGCTCTCGCCGCCCTGGGTGGCCCGCCAGTTCCGCAGGGCGACCTGGAGCTGGTCCGCCAGTTCGGAGGGGCGGTGGGAGGGGGCCTCCAGCACGCCCATGGACTGGGGGACGCCCTGGTGAAGGATGAGGAGCGTGGCGTAGTCCTCCTCCCCATCCCAGTCCAGGGCCATCTGCACCCCTTCCTGGCGGAGGGCGTCCGGACGCAGGAGGGCCAGGGCGTTGTAGAGGGCGACGCCGCCAGGCACCAGCCCTTGGAGGCGCAGGCCGCCGTCCAGGTAGAATTGGCTCCACTCCTCCAGGGTGTCCTCCCGGGTCACGGCCACCAGCTGGGGGTTGCTTTGGCCGGGCAGGGGGGGGATGGGGCGGAAGTCGTTGACCAGGCTGACGCCGGAGACGCCGGCCAGCTGCCCCGTCTGGTAGGAGACCACTTGGGCGAGCTTTTCCCCGTCCCGGATGGGGGGAAAATCATAGGCCACGGTGGTGGCCTGGGGCTGGGGGAGGAGGCAGAGGGCGCCCCCCCTGCGGGAGAGCCGCTCCTGGTCCATCCAGTCCCTGGCGGCCTGGAGCCTCTCCTCCTCTCCCCGGACCCCCTCCTGCCTCCAGGGAAGATGCCAGAGGCACTCCACATGCCAGCCGCCCCTGCCCCGGGGACGGAGGGACAAGGCGCCCGCCCCCTCCCGGGAATGGGAGAGGCCCAAGGCAGCGCTGTGGCGGAAAAGGGGCATGGGGGCGGCGTCTCGGAAAGGGGGGCTATTCCTGTTCGTCCTGGATGGGCTTCAGGGGGATGAGGTCCTCCGGGGAGACCTGGGGGGGCGGGGTGTAGATGACATACTCCCCCTTGTCGTTGACGATGGTCGCCGTGACGAAAATCAGGAGGTTGGTGGGGGTCTCCCGCACCTCCTTGTGGCGGAAGAGGGCGCCCAGGAAGGGGATGTCCCCCAGGAAGGGGACCTGGCGGACGGTGGCGGTCTTGGTGTTTTCCACCATGCCTCCCAGGATGACCGTCTCTCCGCTCCGGATGCCCACGCTGGTGGAGATGCCTTGCTCGTGGGTGCGGGGAAGCATCACGTTGGTGACATAGTTGGTGGTGACCTTGTCGCTGGTCTCGCTGCGGGTGGAGACGTAGTCCTCCCACTGGAGGAAATTGATGATTTCCGGCTTCAGGCCCAGGAGGATTGTCTGCATGTCGTTGCCGATGTTCACCTTCACGTCAACGGTGATGCCCAATTGGAGGGTGGCGGGCTTTCCCCGGGGCACAAGGACCTGGTTGGTCCCCTTGTCCCCCTGGTCGATGGCCTGGACGGTGTATTCCTCGAAATAGTAGAGCTTGTCGCCCTTTCGGATGCGTGCGGTGCGGTTGTTGAGGGTGGTGACCCTGGGGGCGGAGACGATGACGGAGCTGGACTTGCTTTGGATGGCGGAGATGAGCATGTCGTAGGAGCGGTTGCCCAGGATTCCGCTGATGGCCAGGGCGGCCACCCCTTCGGCGTTCTCCTTCTTGATGGTATTGAGTTCCGTGAAGAAATCGGAGATGTTGGCGTTCACCTGGTTGTCAGGGGTCATGGAGTCCCCGGGCTTGCCCCCCTTTGCCTTGGTGAACTCCACGCCCACGTCGTGGAGGTCGCTCTCGCTGATGGCGATGAAGCGGGCCTCGATGACGGCCTGCAGGGGCGGGCGGTCCAGCTCATGGATGAGCTTCTCCAGCTGGCGGAGCCTTTCCCGGGTGTCGGTGACAATCAGCAGGTTCCGGTTGGGGTAGTGGGAGTAGCTGCCTCCCGTGACGCATCCCTCGTAGAATTTCTTCAAGGCGTCGGCCAGGTCGGTGTCTTCCTCGGTGGAGGAGGCGAAGGCGGTCTTTCCGGAGACCCCCAGGCCTTCGGGGACCTTGGGGACGATGCCGTGGCGCAGGTGGATGATCCGGGTCTCCAGGTGGTATCCGCTTCCCACAGGGGCGGGGTTGACCCAGATCAGGTGGTCGGAGACGCTGAAGGAGACCCCCAGGTTCTTGGAGATGTAGGCAAAGACCTCGTAGAGGGGGACCTCCCGGAACTGGCAGGAGAAGGTCTTGTTCTTCACCGCCTCGTCGCTGAAGATGATGTTGAGGGAGTCGGCGATGTTCAGTTCATCCAGCTCCTGGAGTTGCTGGGCCAGGGAGGAGAGGGGCATGTTGTTGACCTTGAGGGAGATCTTCCGGGTGAGCATCTCCTCCAGCTTTCCCATGGGGATGAACTCCGGCTCCAGGTCGGGGGTGATGCTGACCACCGTGTCGTAGGATTCGGGGACCAGCTGGAGGTTGGCCGCCTCGTTCAGGGCGCGCTGGTGGTTGATGGCCAGGGCGGTTTCGTTGACGCCCATGTTCCGCGCCATGGAGTTGAGGCGCCGCAGGTCCTTGATTTCCTCCTGGTGCTCCGTCAGGGCATCCATGGTGGAGAGCACCTCGTCAGCCTTGTCGTAGTTCCTGGCGCTGATGAGGTCTCTCACCAGGGCGAAGCGCCGGCGCACCTGGGCTTCCAGGGCCCTTTGCCGGGCCTCCTGCTCCAGCCTGGGGCGGTTGGGCCGGTTCCGGGATTCCAGCAGCCCCTCCAGTTCCGCGCCGGGGGTGAGATGCTGGCAGGAAGCCCCCAGGAGAAGAAGCGCCAGCAGGAGAGGCAGAGACATCAGCAGGGAGAGTCGGCGGCGGAGGGCGGGGTTTCTCATGGTCGTGCTTGCTCTTTTGTGTGTGGAGGGCCCTGTGGAGGGGGGGGAGGCTAGCGTTTCCGGTTTTTCTTCCGGGCGGCCTTTTCCTGTTTCCGCTTGGCGTCCTTCCTTGCCTTGTCCCGGGCGCGGGCGAGGGCGTCCTGGTGGGAGATTCCGTTCTGGGCATATCCGGCGGCCTTTCCCAGGCCCCCCTGGGCGGCGGAGCGCTGGAGCATTCCCGCCATGTCGGCCAGGCCGTTGCCCTGGAAGAGGGAGCCAAGCATGGAGGCGCCGCCCTGCTGGCTCATGCGGGACATGACCTCCCGCATGTTCATGAAGACCTTGATCTGCTCCGTGACCGCCTGGGGGGTGGAGCCGCTGCCCCGGGCGATGCGGGCCCGCCTGCTGGCGTTGATGGTCTCGGGGGCGCGCCGCTCCGCCGGGGTCATGGAGTGGATGATGCCCTGGGTGGCGCGGAAGGTCTTTTCATCCATGAGTTCAGGAGGGAGGGAGCCCATGCCGGGAAGGAACTTCAGCAGGCTCATGAGGCCCCCCATCTTCTGTATGCGGGAAATCTGCTTCAGGAAATCCTCGAAGTCGAAGGTGGCGTTGCGCACCTTCTCCTCCAGCTTCCTGGCCTCGTTCTCCTCGAATTCGCTCTGGGCGCGCTCCACCAGGGTAAGGATGTCGCCCATGCCCAGGATGCGGGAGGCCATGCGGTCGGGATGGAAGGTCTCCAGGTCCACCACCTGCTCCCCCGTGGCCACAAACTTGATGGGCTTGCCCGTGGCCTGGCGCATGGACAGGGCGGCGCCGCCCCGGGCGTCGCCATCCATCTTGGTCAGGATGATGCCCGTCACATCCAGCGCCTGGTCGAAATGGCGGGCGACGGAGACCGCCTCCTGCCCCAGGGCGCCATCGGCCACCAGGAGGATTTCCTGGGGATGGACGGCCTCCTTCAGGCGGACCAGCTCCTGCACCAGGGGTTCGTCAATCTGGAGGCGCCCCGCCGTGTCCAGCAGGACCACCTGGCAGCTCTTGGCCTTCGCCGCCTGGATGGCCTCCCGGGCCACCTGGATGACATCCTTGCTGTCCCGGTTGGTGTAGACGGGGAGGGCGAGGGACTGCCCCAGCACCTCCAACTGGTCGATGGCGGCGGGGCGCGTAAGGTCGCAGGCGGCCAGCAGGGTGCGCTTCTTGTTCTTCTTGAGGAGTAGGCTGGCCAATTTGGCGGCAGTGGTGGTCTTTCCGTTGCCGTTCAGGCCGCAGAGCATGATGACGGCGGGTTCCCCGGGGGCGTCCCCCTGGAGGTTCAGGGGGGCCTCCTGGCTTCCCATCAATTCGGTCAGCTTGTCGTAGACCACCTTGATGGCCTGCTGCCCGGGGGTGACGCTCTTGAGCACCGCCTCGCCAAGGCACTCCTGGCCAACCTGGTGGACGAAGCCTTCGGCGACCTCGTAGTTGACATCGGCGGAGAGCAGGGCGTTGCGCACCTCCTCCATGGCCTCGGAGATGTTCTTCTGGGTCAACTGGGCGTTGCCGGTGAGTTTTCGGAAGGCGGAGTGGAGTTTGTCGGTAAGGGAGTCGAACATGGGGTGGGGTGGGGGCGCCGTCGTCGGGCGGGGGAGGAGGGGAGGAAAGGGGGGGAGG
>JAEDNB010000056.1 GCA_016302725.1 Lentisphaeria bacterium | reverse complement strand
TATGGCTTGGCTTCTGGTAAACGGGTAAGACATGGGGGGGGAGGGACGGGGGGCGGGGAAAGGTGGGGGTTGCGGGACGGCAATGCCCGGAAACGGGGCGGGGCGCACTTTATTGCGCCAGTCCGTCCAGGTCGTAGTCCTGGGCGAAGAGGTCCAGGTTCCGGCGGAAATCCGGGGGGGTGGGGGCGGTGAAGACCATCCGCAGGCCCGTGAGGGGATGGGGGAGGGCCAGTTTCCAGGCGTGGAGCATCTGCCGGGGGGCCAGGAAGGGCGGCCACTGCCGTGGCCCGCCGTAGAGGGGGTCCCCCAGGACAGGATGCCCTAGGTGGGAGAGGTGCACCCGGATCTGGTGGGTGCGCCCCGTGTAGAGCCGCACCTGCAGCAGGGCCACTCCCTGCTTCTCCCCGATGACCCGGTATTTGGTCAGGGCTTCCCGCCCTCCCTGGGGCAGGGCCGCCATGCGCTGGCGGTTGCGGGGATCCCGCCCGATGGGGGCGTCAATGGCGCCAAAGTCCTCCTGGAAGCCGCCCTTGGCCAGGGCCAGGTAAAGCTTGTCCACCTGCCGGTCCAGGAAACTCTGCTTGAGGGCGCTCCAGGCCCGCTGGGTGCGGGCCACCACCAGGACCCCCGAGGTGTCCTTGTCCAGCCGGTGGACGATTCCCGGACGACGGGCATCCTCTCCGACAGAGGCGAAGGCCTCGGGTTCCCGGTGAAGCAGTCCGGCGACCAGGGTAGTGCCCTCCTCCCCTGCGCCGGGATGCACCACCAGGCCCGCCGGCTTGTTGAGGACGAGGATTGCCTCGTCTTCGTAGAGGAGTTCCAGGGGCAGTTCCTGGGGTTTGGGGAGGGGGGCTGCCTCCGGCGGGGCTTCCTGGGGCAGGTGATAGGTCAGGCGGTCTCCCTTTTCCAGGCGCTGGCCGGCCTTTCCTGGCTCCCCGTTGACGGAGGCGCATCCCCGTGCCAGGGCTCGCTGGATGGTGGTGCGGGAGAGGTGGGGGTGCCTGGCGACCAGGAGGAGGTCCAGTCGGAGTCCTGCGGTGGCTTCGTCGATGTCCAGGGTCTCGGGGGTCATTTTCCTGCTTGGGGGTCGTGGAGGCTCTTTCGTCGGCTCCAGAGGAGGGCTGCGAGGGTGGCGGGGAGGATGAGGAGTGCGGTGGTCCACTGGGCGGGGGTGAGGAGTTCCGTGTGGTGGTAGTCTCCCCGGAGGAATTCCAGGAGGAGCCGTCCCAGGGAGTACCCGAAGAGGTAGAGGAAGAAGCGCCTATGGTTCAGCCAGCCGCGTTTTTCCGCCAGGAGGATGGCGCAAGTGAGGAGGAGGCACCACAGTGCCTCCAGGGCCTGGACGGGGAAGACGGGGAGCGGGGCGGTGGCGCCGGGGGGCAGGAGCCCCTGCAGGGCCTGGGTGTGCAGGACATCGTTTCCGTCCGGGGGATAGAGGAGGGCGCCCCAGTGGCTCCAGGGCTTGCCGAAGCAGCATCCGTTGAAGAGGCATCCCAGCCGCGCCACGGCGTGGGCGGCCGGCAGGGCAGGGGCCATCAGGTCCCCGATCCGCCCCATGGACCATTTCCTCCTGCGGCAGAGCACCAGGATGGCCACCAGCGCAAGGATGAAGCCTCCCTGGAAGACCAGCCCCCCCTCCCATATCCGGAAGACTCCCAGGGGGTCCCGGGAAAAGCTCTCCCCCCAGAAACGGCGCACATACTCCAGGCGCGCCCCCAATATCCCGAAGAGGACACTGCAGTTCAGCAGCGCCGAAATCTCCTCCAGCGTCAAATGGCTCCGGCGCCGCCGCAGGGCCAGCATCCCATATCCCGTCAGCAACGCCAGGGCGGCAAAAAGCCCATACCAGCGCAACTGAAAATGCCCTAGGGTGAAAATGGTCGCGGAGGGAAGGGAGAACATCGGCGCTGGGAAAGGGGAGAAAGTCGGGGAAGGCAGGCGAACATGCCGCCCCCGGTCTGCTCCAGGTCGGCGGGGCTCCGAGGGCGGCCATTAGCGTAATTCCCCGAAGACGGATTGCAACTGCTTCCCCCAGGGAAAATTCCGAAGTTTTGGGAGGGCGCCCTCCGCCCCGGCGCGGAGGAGGTCGGCGGAGGGCGAGGCCCCCTCCTGCCAGCCCCGGCTCCCTGGAAGAGGCCGCCCCCAAAAGTCCCGGGGCGTCGCGGCCATGGCCCCCCTTCCGGAGGGACCATTTCCGTGCCCTCCGGGAAAAAAGAAAACCCCTCTCCTGCCTTTTGCGTAGGCCGGGGAGGGGCTGTTTTCGCCTTTCTGGGCGGAACCGTTAGAAGTAGCGCTTCAGGAGGCCCTCGAAGCCGGCGCCGTGGCGGGCTTCGTCCTTGGCCATTTCGTGGACGGTGTCATGGATGGCGTCGTACCCCAGTTCCTTGGCGCGCTTGGCGAGCATCAACTTGCCCTCGCAGGCGCCCTGTTCGGCGTCGGCGCGCATGGAGACGTTCTTCTTGGTGTCGGCGACCAGGACATCCCCCAGGAGTTCCGCGAACTTGGCGGCGTGCTCGGCCTCCTCGAAGGCGTAGCGCTTGTAGGCCTCGGCGATTTCGGGATAGCCTTCCCGCTCGGCCTGGCGGGACATGGCCAGGTACATTCCGACCTCGGTGCACTCGCCGTTGAAATTGTCGATGAGGCCCTGCTTCACCTCGGGATCCACGTCCTTGCCCACGCCAATCACGTGCTCGCAGGCCCAGACCTTCTTTTCATTGGTGATTTCCTTCACCAGGAACTTTTCGCCGGGGACGCCGCACTGGGGGCACTTGGCAGGGGGTTCCTCGCCTTCATAGGTGTAGCCGCAGACGGGGCAGACATAACGCTTCATCGGGGATTTCCTCCTCTTGGTGGCGGCGCAAGGCAAAGCCGGACCATCTCCCGGAAGGGAGACGGCGGGATTGGGGAGGCCTGTGCCGCATGGTGGATTGATTTGGCGCGCCGGGCCTCCGTCCCGGGTTTTCGCCAAAAAAAAGACCGCACGCGGCGGCCTTTTGGGAAAAGATTTGGAGCGGGTGATGGGAATCGGACCCACGTGGTCGGCTTGGAGGGCCGAAGCATTACCATTATGCTACACCCGCATCGTCGGGAAAACGGGGATACTATAACGGGGCATGGACAATTTTCCACTTCCGGAACTTGGATTTCTTCCCCGTTTTCCGACGCCGTCGCCAGTGGGGTCAGGGGGCCTGGTGGCTGGGGGGCAGACATTGGCGGAATCCCTCCAGTTCCTGGAGGGTGCGGGGCGCCTTTCCCCTGGCCACTTCCTTCCCCTGCTGGTCGAAGAGGATGGCCAAGGGGAGGTCACTGGCCTGGCATCCCCAGGCGGGAAGCGCCTCCTCCCCTTCGGGGCCCACCACAGTCACGCTGACCACGGAGAAGGCGTTGCGGAGGCCCGGGTCGCCGGCGGCCAGCGCCGACAGTTTCCTCCCCTCTTCCTGGTCCGCCTCCCTCGTCAGCACCACCAGCATGGGGGAGGCGGCGCCCTGGGGTGGCTCCGCCTGGAGGGCGGGCTCCTCCGCCTTGCCTGGGGCGGCGGGCATTTGCGCCTGGCGGCGGTCCTGGCGCCAGAAGACCCATGCCATGGCCAGGACGGCGATGGTGTAGATGACAATCCTCGTCCCCATCAGGGGATTGCGTGGGCGGTAGGTCATGCCTCCTCCTGCCGGTTGCCCTCCCGGGCGCCCCGGGGGGCGTCCGGGAAGAATTGCCTTATGGCCTGTTCCAGGGCCCTGGCCCGGTGGCTCAGGCGGTTCTTCACCTGTGGCGGCAATTCGCCGAAGGTCTGTTCATAGCCCTGGGGGACGAAGGCGGGGTCGTATCCGAAGCCCTCCTTTCCCCTGGGGGCGTCCGCCATGTGCCCCTGCACCTCCCCCCGGACGCAGCCCTGGAGCCTGCCCTGGGCGTCCGCCAGGGCGATGGCGCACACAAAGCGCGCCCGCCGGTCCTCCATGCCCTGGAGTTTTCCCAGGAGCTTGGCCAGGTTCCTGCCGTCATTGCCGCCCTCCCCGGCATAGCGGGCGGAGAGGACCCCGGGTTCCCCCCCCAGGGCAATGACCTCCAGGCCGGAGTCGTCGGCCATCACGGGGCAGTGGAAGGCCAGGGCCGCCTGGCAGGCCTTCTTGGCGGCGTTCTCCTCGAAGGTGCTTCCATCCTCGTCCACGGGGGGCATCCCCCCCATTTCCCCGGCGCTGACCACGGAGTGTCCCAGGGGTTCCAGCATGGCGCGGAACTCCTGGACCTTGTGTGCGTTGGATGTGGCGATGACAATCTTCATGGCTTCCGTTCCTTTCCTTTGCGCAGGTGCACCTGCAGGATGGCGATTTCGGCGGGGGTCACGCCGTCAATCCTGGCGGCCTGCCCCAGGTTTTCCGGGCGCCTCCTCTCCAGTTTCTGTCGCGCCTCGGAGGAGATTCCGGGCAATTGGAAATCAAAGTCCCCGGGGATGGGCCAGGCTTCCAGTTCCTCCATTCCCTTGGCCTGTTCCCGTTGCTGGGCGAGATATCCGGCGTATCGGATGTCGATGGTGAGTTGTTGAAGCGCCCGCGGGGGGAGTGGGGGCAGTTCCGGGTGGTCTTCGTATCGGAAATCGGGGCGGGCCAGGAGTTCCAGTGCGCTGTGTCCCTGCAGCCGGATGCGGGAGAGGGTTTCCCGTGCCCCTTCCATGGCCTCCTCCAGTTCCTCCACCCGCTGGAGGGCGGCCCGGGTGGCCAGTCCGAAGCGATGCCCCAGGGCCGTCAGGCGGCGGTCGGCGTTGTCCTGCCGAAGGGCCAGGCGGAATTCCGCCCGGGAGGTGAAGAGGCGGTAGGGTTCCACGATTTCCTTGGTCACCAGGTCGTCCACCATGACTCCCAGGTAGGCCTGGCTTCTTGGGAGTCGGAGGGGCTCTCCCAGGCGGCAGGCCTTCCGGGCGGCATTGAGCCCCGCCAGGAGGCCCTGCCCTGCCGCCTCCTCGTATCCCGAGGTGCCGTTGATCTGCCCAGCCAGGAAGAGGGTGGGGTATTGGCGGAGGGCCAGGGAGGTGTCCAGTTGGCAGGGGAAGACGAAATCGTATTCGATGGCGTAGGCGTATCGGGAGATGAAGGCTTTTTCGCAGCCGGGGATGGAGCGCACCATCTGCCATTGGACATCCACGGGCATGGAGGTGGAGAGCCCGTTGAGGTAGTATTCGTCGGTGGAGTCTCCCTCGGGTTCCACGAAGATATGGTGGCTGGGGTGGGTGGCGAAGCGGACCACCTTGTCCTCGAAGGAGGGGCAGTAGCGGGTGCCGATTCCCCGGATGGCCCCGGAGTACATGGCGGAGCGGGAGAGGTTGTCCAGAATCAGCTGCCGGGTGCGCTCGGTGGAGTGGGTCAGGTAGCAGCAGCGCTGTTCCAGGTGGAGCTGGCCGAAGAAGGGGAGGGGGTCCCGGGCCTCCGGGGGGGCGAAGGAGAAGCCCGCCCCGTCGGGGTCGGGGGGCTGGGGTTCCATGGCGGAGAAGTCCAGGGACTTTCCCAGGACCCGCACGGGGGTGCCGGTCTTCAGGCGCCCCATCTCCAGCCCCATTTCCTGGGAGAGGAAGCGGGAGAGTTCCAGGGCGGCGGCGTCCCCCGCCCGTCCCCCGGGGGCTCGGTGGAGCCCGAAGTGGAGGGTGCCTCCCAGGAAAGTGCCTGTGGAGAGGACCACGGTGCGGGAACGCCACTGCTCCCCCAGGGCGGTCTGCACGCCGCAGACTTGCCGCTGGGCGTCCAGGAGCAGCCCGGTCACCTCCGCCTGGAGGAGGTCCAGCCCCTCCGTGCGCTCCAGGACAAATTTCATCCGCTTCTGGTATAGGGCCTTGTCGCATTGCGCACGGGGGGACTGGGCGGCGGCCCCCATGGAGGCGTTGAGCATGCGGAACTGGACCGTGGTGGCGTCGGCGTTGCGTCCCATCTCCCCCCCCAGGGCGTCGATTTCGCGGACGAGCTGTCCCTTGGCGACCCCTCCGATGCAGGGATTGCAGGACATCTGGGCCAGGTGGTCCTGGTTCAGGCTCAGGAGGAGGGTCCGGGCGCCCACCCTGGCCGCCGCAAGGGCGGCCTCGCATCCGGCATGCCCCCCGCCCACCACAATCACGTCATATTCGTCCATGGGAATCCGCAGCACGGGCCTTGCCCCGGCTCCGCGCGCGCCAGGGCGTTGAATTTGGTGTCAGGAGAAAGGGCGGAATCCGCCGCCGGGCCGCCGCGGACGGCGCGGGCTTTCCGGGATGTTGTTTTCCCGGGGCTTCCGTCTTCTTTTTCCCGGGGCGGCAGCGTCGCTTCCGGGCACAAAAAAACCTGGCCACCCTTCAGGGTAGCCAGGTTGAAACTGGTGCTCGGAGCGGGACTTGAACCCGCACGGATGTTACTCCATTAGGCCCTCAACCTAACGCGTCTGCCAATTCCGCCACCCGGGCAAATGAGAATGATTCGCGCCTGTCGCCAAGCGGGAAACGGGGATACTATAGCAAGAATGAAACAGTTTGCAACTCCCGCCCCGGAAATTTGGCAATTCTTTTCCTTTTAGCCGCCCACCTCCTAGAACCCCAGGGAGTTCCCGGAGAGGGGGGCGAGGGCGTTAGAGATTCAGGTTGAGCTTCACGTTGGGGAAGGCGGTGAGGCGCAGGAGGATCATGACCTGGAAATCGTGGTCATCCCAGCCCACGCCGCCCACCAGGGTCCAGCAATGGAGCTGGCGTGTCAGGTAGTAGTGGTGTTCCTCCAGATTGTTCTTCTCGAAATCGTATTCCGCCCCCACTTCCAGGCTGGTCAGGGGATTGAGGGGGATGTTCACCTGGGCGGTAAGGGTGTCGGCGCTCTGGAAGTAGCGTTTCAGGTAGCCGGATTCCCCGGTGAAGTCCGCCAGGGTGGAGCCCATGGAGTAGACGGAGCGGGAGAGGTGGTTGTTGCGGTAGACATAGCGGAGGCTGAAGGAGCCGGTCTCCTCCCTGCCGAAGCGAATGCCCAATTCCCCGCGCTGGATGCGCCCTGCCCCCACATCGTGAAGGAGGGTGCCCCACAACCGCAGATTCTCCCGGGGCTGCAGGCTCAGGCGACTTCCCAGGTCACCCCAATGCCGCTGGGTCTCGTCCCCGGGCTGGTGGTGGACATCCAGATAGTTTTCCAGGGAGAGGAGGGTGCGGAGGCAGCCGGACTCCCCTCGGGTCATCCAGCGCTGTTCCAGGCCCACCCGCAGGAAATTCTGGCGCTGGAGCCGGTCGATTTCGTCAAAGAAGTAGAGATACTCACGGTCCACGGAGGGGGCGCCGGCGTAGGTGTAGTTGAAGTAGGGTTCCGCCACATGGCGCAGTCCCTTCATATCCAGCCAGGGGCATTCGGCCTTGCTCCATTCTCCGATCAGGGAGGTTCTGCCCTCCACTCCCCATTCCGTGGCAACTCTGGTGCGGGCGCCGCCCCGGCGGTCATAGCGTCCCTTCACCGGGGAGAGGCCGGCAGGATCATCGGGATTGTCGGCGTTGATCCAGTCCGCCAGTTCCTCCTGGGAGACGCCCTGGCGGCTGCTGCGGGAGTAGGAGGTCACCCGGAGGCTGGCCCGGGGCGTCAGGGTGAAGGCATCCAGGAATTCCAGGGGCATCTGGAGCGTATGGAGGGTATCCGCCCGGAAGGCGCCGTAGTCCGCCGGGTCTCCGTGGAGGCTTTCCTGATAGAGGGGAGAGGGGATGAATTCCCGTCTCTGGCGCTCGAAGTTCCGCCACTGCATGGTGTAGTATCCGGCGGAGGTATGGGAGGAGTAGACCAGAGGCAGGGGGGAATTGGGCAGAGTCAGGCGTGGGATATCCAGCCGCCATTCCGGGAGCTGTTCTCCCACGGTGTAGAAGGTATTGAGCCGGGGGCGGACATTCAGGGAGGAGTGGAGCCATCCGATGTCGTAGGAGAGATTGGCGAAGGACTTGGGCTGTCCCCAGTGTCTCCAGTCGTGGCGGAACCAGTCATCCAGCATGGAGATATCGGAGAGGAGATCCACATTCAGGCGGAGGGACCATTGGGTATCCAGGGCTTCCCGCCAATAGAGTTTCAGGCGGTAGCGGTCTTCCTGGGAGCGGAAGCGCCGGTCGTATCCCCGTTCCGTTTCGGCGGGATCCCGGTCGTGGATTCCGTAGAGGCTGGTCTGCACCTCCCGCTTCTCGCCGTCCAGGTATTCCGTGGTCTGGCCCACTCCCAGGCCCCTCTTGCTCATGGCATCCACAAAGAGCTGGGAACTCCCTTTCCCTCCGTGCTGCCAGATCCTCCCCACCCGCAGATAGGCGCCGCGCTTTCCGGAGTATCCCGGGCGGAAGATCATGCCGGCGGTGGCCTCTGTGCTGCCCTGGAAGACCGGGAAATAGAAGACAGGCACATTGCCCACCCGGACGGTCATATGGCGGGCCACGAAGGTGCCGTCCTGGGGATTATAGGTGATCTTCTTGGCCTGGAGGCGGTAATGGGGTTCTTCCCGGTCGCAGGTGCTCATCCAGCCCTGCTTCACCACCTGGCCTTCCTGGTCTCCCAGGCTCTCCCCCGCCTCGCCGCCCAGATGCCAGACCTCCGTATCCAGCCGGAAGGGTCCGAAAGAGACGGTCCGGGCATCCAGATTTCCCTGGAGAGAGGGGGCACGCCAGGTTCCCTTCCCCTCCATGGAGATCTCCACGCCGCCCTCTGCCTGGAAATCCCGGGTCTTCTGGTTGATGACAGCCCGCTGGCAGGTCATCCGGATGTCGCCGTAGTCAACCTGGACATTCCCCTCTGCCCGGGCCTCAGTGGCATCCACCCCGTATTCCAGGGTGTCTGCCGAAATCTCCAGGAGAGTGGCGGCGAGGGCGGCAGCGTCCTCTCCCCAGGAGAACCGTGGGGCCAGACAAAGCAGGGCGGCCAGAAGCAGGATTCCCCTGAGGGTGGAGCGTGATGCGTGCATGGGCTAGGTGGGTTGGATGAGGGAGGAAGAAGGGGGAAAAAGGCAGCGGAACTAGAGGGGGAAGAAGGCTTCCTCCACAGAGAGGCAGAGGGTATGATAGACGGGCAGGTGGAGTTCCTGAATCCGGAAGGTCTCCCTGGCGGGCACCCGGATGGTCACATCCGCCTCCTGGGCCAGGCGTCCCCCCGCCTCTCCCGTCATGCCCAGAACCGTCAGCCCCAGGCTGCGGGCGATGGTCACCGCCAAATGCACATTCCGGGAGTTTCCGGAGGTGGAGATTCCCAGGAGCATATCTCCCGGACGAGCCAGGGCCAGGAGGGCCTGGGCATAGTCCATCTGGCCATCCAGATCATTGCGGACGGCACTTAAGGCGGCGGGAAAGCCGGAGAGGGGAATGCAGCGCAGGCCCTGCTGCAGGGTCTTCCCCAGGAACGCCCCGTCCTGGGCATCCACCTTCGCCAGGGTATCCGCCAGAGATTTCTCCAGAGGACGACGGCGGCAGAATCCCTTGAGGAACTCTCCGGCGATATGATCCGCATCGGAGCAGGAGCCCCCGTTGCCACAGGTGAAGAGGGTGGCGCCACGGCGGAATCCCTCTTCCAGAAGCCGGGCCGTCTCCTGGATTTGGGGCAGGCAGACAGAAAGGCAGGGATAGTGTTCCAGGAGTCGTTCCAGAGGAGAAGGCATGGTCTTGCAGAAAGGCAGAGGGAGGAGAAGAGGTTACGGCTGGCGGTGTTTCAGAGCCTCGGCAGCCCGGCTCAGGGAGGCTTTCTCCCGGGGGGTAAGCTGATCGATGCCCTGACGGGAGAGCTTATCCAGGATCCGGTTCAGTTCCTCGGAGTCGATGGGGGCGTCGGAGACGTCGGACTCCTGGGAGGTGAAGGGAGACTTGGGAGGAGGCGGAGGCGCGGAGGGTCTTCCCGGGCCCCAGCCACCGGAGGAGGAGCGCCGGGGGCGCAGCAGCTGCCGCATGAAGAGGAAGCCGCCCAGGGCGCCGCCCAGATGGGCAATGTGGGCAATGGTGCCGTTGTTATTCAGCATCACCACTTCCAGGACGCAATAGACCAGAGCCAGCACCCAGAGGCGCACAGGGATGGGAGGCAGCAGGAGAAAGAACTGGGCCTGGGGGAAGGCCAGAGCCGCCGCCACCATGACGCCGAACTCCGCCCCGGATGCCCCCACGCAGGAAACGAGACTCCCCTGGTTGGCCAGTAGGTAGAAGACACCGCCCAGCACGCCGGAGAAGAGGTAGAGCAGGAGGAACCGGGTCTTGCCCAGGGCCTGCTCCACCATTCGCCCAAACAACCACACACCGTACATGTTCAGGAAGATGTGGGAAAAACTGGCGTGGAGGAACTGGTAGGTGACCAGGCGCCACAGCTGCCAGGGCTTGTTCCCCATCAGGGCCAACCCCTGCATCAGGGTGTCATTCCTGTCCAGTAGGGCCTGCACCAGGAAGATAATGGCGTTGAGATAAATCAGGGTCCCCACCCCGGACCAGGCGGAAAATCCCCAGGGATTCCGTCGGGGCGGGCGGGAATAGTAGTCACGGTCGCTAAGCATGAAAAGCAGAGAAGACGAAAAGGGGGAAGTGAATTCCGCCGGGATGACGGAAGGCGTAAAGGGGGGGGGAGTGTCCGACAAAAAAGCGGCCCCAGCCTGTTCCTGCCCAGGCCCTTCGCAGGAAGGGGAAAAACAACCCTCCCCGGGGCGCAGGAAAAGCCGGCGGATAATATAACTCCCCCACTCCCTCCCCCCATAGAGAACCCCCTCTCCCACCCCCGCCCCCAAACGCATCCCGGGAAATCCCCGCACGCGCCGCCAGCGGGATTCTGTGCCCCCGGGGGGGGTCCCACTGCCGGGGGTTTCGGCCCGTCTTTTTCCCCCGGGGGGGGGAGGCGGAAACAAAAAAACCGTCCTTCCCTCGGGAGAGAGAAGAACGGCTTTTGGGGTCAGGGGATAAGGGAATTACTTACCCCGGGCCTCCCGGGCCTTCTTGCGGGCGGCCAGTACTTCCTCGGCCACGCTCTGAGGCACGGGGGCGTCATGGGAGAACTCCATGTTGAAGCCGGCCCGGCCCTGAGTCATA
>JAEDNB010000055.1 GCA_016302725.1 Lentisphaeria bacterium | reverse complement strand
CCTCTAGAACCTCTAGAACCTCTAGAACCTCCGGCCGAGAAGGTTGTCCTGGTCATGGATAACCTGAACACCCATGGTCTTGGATCGCTCTATGAGGCTTTTCTCTCCACCGAGGCGGATCGCCTGGCCCAAAGGCTCGAAATCCACTATACGCCTAAGCACGGCAGCTGGCTGAACATGGCGGAAATGGAATTGAGCGCGCTTAAGCTCCAATGCCTTAACAGGAGGATTCCTACGAAGGAGAAGATGGAGCAGGAGGTGAGTGCATGGCTCGAGAGGCGCAACGCCGCTTCATGCAAGATTGACTGGCAGTTCAAAAAAATGATGCCAGAATCAAGCTGAAGCGTCTATACCCCCGTGATGCAAACGCAGAATTAGAATTTACTAGACACTAGAAGAAAATGAAAGTTTTGCGGAAGCAAACGCGCGCCTTTTCCCCTGTGCGTGCGTTTGCCTTTGCAAATGTGCGTTTACTTTTGCAACCTATGTTCAGGGAGGCAAAGGGGAATTATGAATATGGATTGTCACAGATTCCGGTAGATAAAAGCCGGAAGGCGTGGAATGCCACGGCTTCCGGCGGACTCCCCCGCCACCCCGGGGGAGTGGCGGGGGAGTGGGCGAGGGGAGGGGAGTTAGAACTGGTATTGGGCGCTGAGGACAAATCCGTCACCCACGCCCAGGTCCTTGTTCCCCTTGTCCTTGTCCCCGGTGTTTGCGTAGGCGCCCACCAGGGTCAGCTTGTCGGTGGCGAACCAGGCGGCGTGGAAATCCCAGTAGTCGGAGTTCTGGAGGCCGTCGCCTGCGTCAATGCCCTGGCGGAATTCCACGCCCAGGGCCACATTGGGGGCGGGGAGGACATCCAGGTTGGCGAAGAAGGAGGTGCCGTGGTCGTTGTGCCCCACGGCGCCATAGACCACCTCGTCGGAGCGCAACACGCCGGCGGAGACCAGCACGGGCAGGGGCAATTGGGTGATGAGCTTGGTGGCCACCACGTAGAAGGAGGTGCCGTCATGGTCCAGCCCCAGGAGATCCGCCGTGTAGGCGGAGGTGTGGCCGTAGGTGGCCCCCACGGAGACGGCCGGCACCCAGGCAGTGTCAAAGGCGTTCTCCTCCAAAAGCTTCACCTTCAGGCCCAGGGTGTGGACGTTGATGTCGTTGTCCCCGTAGTCCTTGGCGTCAAGGTTGCTGTATCCGTAGGAGAGCTCCAGGCGCCCGAAGAGGCTGAAGGCCGCCCCCACCGCATCCCACCGGATGTTGGCGTCGGGCAGCTCCACATGCCACGCCCCCGCCTGGGGCACGGTGACGACGCCCCCCTCTTTAGACAACTGGCGACCCGCTAGATAGGCAAGGGGGTTGAAGGCTATGCCCCCCGCGCCTTGAAGGTTGTTCAACGGGACGCCGGCGTGAAGGTCCGTGAGAAGAAGGAGGGAAAGGGCCGCGAAAAGGACGGCGGCGGAACGACGAAGGAAAAGATTGCGGCTGTTGGCGGTCATGGTACGGTCTCCTCTGGTAAATGAAACGGGTGGACAGGGACGGAACGGAACCGGCGACGACGCACAAGGGGCGACGCCGCCGGCTAAACACAACTATTTGTGTTGTGTTCTAAATATACCACCCCTGGGGAGGCCGTCAAGGGGGATTGGAGAAAATATTTAGTTTTTTAGTTGTCTTTTTTTGGGGGGAGGTTACCTTTCGATGGGGAAATTTTGTTGTCGGAGTGCTTCGTAGAGTGCGATGGAGGCGGCGTTTGCGAGGTTGTGGCAGCGTGCGTGGAGTCCGGGCATGGGGAGGGTTCGGAGGCAGTCGTGGTAGGTTTGGTAGAAATCCTGTGGGAGTCCGTGCTGTTCGTTTCCGAAGACGAGGAAATCTCCGGGGTTGATTTTGGTTTGGAAGAGGCTTTGGTTGGTTTTGGAGGTCAGGAAGAGCATTCTTTTGGGGGCCATTTCCTGGAGGAAATGCGGGAAATTCCTCCAGCGGTGCCACTTCAGGAAGGGCCAGTAGTCCAGTCCCGCCCTGCGGAGATGTGCGTCGTCGATTTGGAATCCCAGGGGGTCGACGAGATGGAGGACTGCCCCGGCATTGACGCAGAGTCTTCCGATGGTTCCGGTGTTCTGGGGGATTTCTGGGGCGACAAGGACGATATGGAAGGGGATGAAGGTCATGGTGTCGTTGTGGGTGTGGAGGCGTGGCGTTGAGCCTGGAGGAAGTCCTGGAAGGCGGGGGAGTCCTTGCCCAGGAGGTTTGCGGCCATTTGGAGGAGGAATCCCAGGGGGGCGTGGTCTTGCTGGAGTTCCTGGAGGAGGGCGAGTTTTTCCCGGTTGTTCCAGGGTTTCGTGGGGTTTCCCCGGAGGGAATCCTGGATATCCATGAGGAGCCTGGGGTTTTGGAGGAGTCCCCGTGCGGGGGCGATGGCGTCCACCCCGCATCTTTGCGCCATTTGTCTGGCGTCCTGTGGGGTGAAGAGGTCGCCGGTGCCCACCAGGGGGAGGTCGGGGAGGAGCTCCCTGGCCTGGGCCAGCCTTTCCCATCCCCGGGGGATGGGGCGGTAGGCTTCCTGGACTGTCCGGAAATGGAGGGTGAGGAAATCGGGTTGTGCGGCCTTGAGCATGGGGGCCAGGGCCTGGGGGAACTCCTGGGGGTCCTGGAGGCCCGTGCGCATCTTGATGCCCACGGGGCAGTCCAGCTTCTCCTTGAGGGCCTCCAGGGTTTCTCCCATCCACCGGGGCTCTTTCAGGCGGGCGCCTCCTGCGCCGTTGCGGACGACGATTTCGCTGGGGCAGGCGCAGTTCAAGTCGATGGCGTCCGCCCCCAGTTCCCGCAGGAGCCTGGCGGCGTCGACCAGTTTTTCCTTGTCTGTTCCCATGATTTGCACAATCAGGGGGAGGCTGGTTTCCCGATAGGGGGCGAGCCAGGCGGCCAGCCTTGCCCTGCGGGGGACGGCGGTGGAGATGCGCAGGAAGGGGGTCCACCAGGCCTGTGTCCAGCGGTGGCGTGTAAGGAGGCGGAGGAAATTTCCGGTGGTGACGCCTTCCATGGGGCCGGGGAGGAGCCGGGTGGGGAGGAAGGGGCCGAAGCGGGGGAGGGGGAAGGGGGTGAGGAGGCGATGGCACATGGGGCGTCGGCGTTTGCCGGGGCGGGGGGGGGAATTTTCAGTCCTTTGGGGAATTGCGGGAGTTTTTTCCCCTGGGCGGAAAGGGGGCCGTCGGGCGGGTATGTTGCCTGTCGTGGAGTTCCCCATTGGGCACATTGGACAGGAGAGGAAACATGGACGGACATCTTCTTTCAGATCTCCCGGCGGAGGAGCGCCCCCGGGAACGGCTGGAGCGCCTGGGGGCGGTGGCCCTCTCCACTCCGGAATTGCTGGCCATCCTGTTGCGCACGGGCGTGCAGGGCAGCAGCGCAACCATGGTGGGGGCGCGGGTCCTGGAGCATTTCGGTGGGAGCCTGGCCTCCCTGGCCTCCGCCCCCCTGGGGGAGCTATGCACCCTGCATGGGGTGGGAAAGGCGAAGGCGGTGGGGCTGGCCGCCGCCTTTGAACTGGGCCGCCGCCTGGCGGCCGCCCGCCTTCCCCGCAGAATCTCCATCACCTCGCCGGCGATGGTGGCGCAGTTCCTCCAGACTCGCCTGCGCCAGAGGGAGCAGGAGGAGTTCCATGTGCTCTTCCTGAATACCAAGCACCAGGTGGAGGAGGAGGAGTGTGTCACCGTGGGGCTTCTGGACCGTGCGCTTGTGCATGCCCGGGAGGTCTTCCGGCGGGCCGTCCGCACGGGATGCCACCGGGTGGTGCTGGCCCACAACCATCCCTCCGGCGACCCGCGCCCCTCCCCCGAGGATGTGCATCTCACCAAAAGCCTGGTGGCGGCGGGAAAGGTGCTGGACATCCAGGTGCTGGACCATATCGTCCTGGGGACCCGGCAGGCAGACCCCACGGGCATGGGATATTTCAGTTTCCGCCAGGCCAGGCTTATGGAGGAGCCGACCTGAAGGCGGCGCGGGAAGCGGGGGGCTACAGGTCCCCCACGTCCAATTGGCAGACCCGCATCACCTCGGCCTCCGTGGTGAGTCCCTTCTGCACCTTGAGCATGCCGTCCTCCCGCAGGCTCCGCATGCCATGGCGCCTGGCGATTTGGTTGAGGACGGAGGTGTCCTGGTGGCTGTTGATGGCTTCCCGGAGGGCGTCGTTGATGCGCATCAACTCGAAGATGGCGATGCGTCCCCGGTAGCCCGAACCCATGCAGTTGCGGCACCGCCTTCCCCGGGGCTCCTGGGGCGTAGGCTCCCCCAGGAACCCCTTGCCGCCGCATTCGGGGCAGATTCGCCGGACAAGGCGCTGGGAGGCCACCGCCAGGAGGGCGGAGGAGATGAGAAAGCCCTCCACCCCCATCTCCACCAGGCGGGAGATGGCCCCCGCCGCATCGTTGGTGTGCAGGGTGGAAAGGACCAGGTGCCCGGTCAGGGAGGCATGGATGGCGATTTCGGCGGTCTCCTTGTCGCGGATCTCTCCCACCAGCACCACATCCGGGTCCTGGCGGACGATGGCCCGCAGCCCGCTGGCGAAGGTAAGCCCGATGGAGGACTTCACCTGAATCTGCTGCAACCCCTCCAACTGGTATTCCACCGGGTCCTCGATGGTGATGATTTTCCGGAAATCCGCGTTCAACTGCTTCATGATGCAGTAGAGGGTGGTGGTCTTGCCGCTTCCCGTGGGGCCCACAATCAGAATCATCCCGTGGGGCATGCCGTAGATTTGCCGGAGCTGCTCCATGGTGTCCTCCAGTAGCCCCACCTTGTCCAATTCAAAGACGGAGGAGTCCTTCTGGAGCAGGCGCAGGACGATGGATTCCCCGTGCATGGTGGGGATGGTGGAGACGCGCACATCCAGGGCGTTGCGCCCGTTGCCCGTCAGCTCGATGCGCCCGTCCTGGGGCAGCCGCCGCTCGGCGATGTTCATGCCGCTGAGGAGCTTGATGCGGGAGGCGATGGCGGGGAACTGGGAGATGGGGGGGCGCAGGACAGTCTGGAGCATGCCGTCGATGCGGAAGCGCACCTGCACATCCTTCTCGTTGGGCTCCACATGGATGTCGCTGGTGCCCGTCTCCTGGGCGCGGGTGAAGATGTCGTTGACCAGGCGGACGATGGGGGCCTCCTTGGCCAGGTCCCGGAGGGCCTGTTCGGAGTCGTTGTCCAGGGCGGCCAGGGTGTCCTCGGGACGGTCGTAGACGGAGGCGAGATAGCGGTCCACGTAGGAGCGGCGGGTGAGGAGGAACTCCACCTCCACCTCGTAGAGGTTTCTCCAAAGTTGGGCCAGCCATCCCAGACGGTAGGGGGAGGCCACCGCCAGCAGCACCTTGTCGGCGGTCCACTGGAGGGGCAGGCAGAGTTCGGCGTTGAGGAAATCGTAGGTGACCTCGGGGCAGAAGGGGACGTCCCGCCCCTCCTCTTCGTCCAGGGTGGGCATGCCCGTGGCCTGGGCGTAGACCTGGAGGAGTTGCTGGTCGTCCAGGCGTCCCGCCTCCAGGAGGGCCTGGTCTTGCTGGGGGGTGCCAGCCTGCAGGGTGCCCGGGTCGGCGACTTTCAGCAGGTGCGCCAGGAGTTCCCGGATTTTCTCCTCCAGGGGATGTCCCTGGGGAAAGAGGGCATGGGGGGCGTTGTGGGGCATGGCTGGGCTGGGGGGATTTAGTAGTGCTCTTCTTCCTGCCGTTTGGCGATTTCCTCCAGGGAGGCCTTGTAGCGCCGCACCAGTTCGTCCTGGAAATTTTCGTTGTCGATGACATTCACCGTGATGAGCACCAGCACCTCGGTGCGGACATTCTGGCGGTTGTCATAGCCGAAGAGGGCCCCCAGGTAGGGGATGTCCCGGAGGAAGGGGATGCCGCCCTTGGTGACAGTCTCCTTGTTCTGGACCATTCCGCCCATGAGGATGGTGGTGTTGTCCTGGACCGTCATCACCGTGGAGATGTCCTTCTTGGAGAAATTGGGGGCGTAGGTGTTGTTGGTGTTGGTGCTGTTGGCCATCAGGGCGGTGACTTCCTGCTCGATTTCCAGGCGCACCTCGTTGCCCGCCGTGATGCTGGGGGTGACCGTCATGATGACGCCGATGTCCTTGTATTCGTAGTTGGTGGAGGTGTTTCCACTGGAACTGGTATAGCTGGTGGACTGGGTGGGGACGGCGATTTCCTCGCCCGCCTGGAACCTTGCCTCCTGTCCGGAGACCACCACCAACTGGGGTTCGGAGAGGATTTTGGTGCGTCCTTCTCCGGCGACGGCCTTGATGAAGGCGAGGGGGTCCTTGGCCTTGTGGAGAATCAGTCCTATTCCATTGGATTCCCAGGAGTTGATGGCCTTGGCGATGGCCTCGTCGCTTCCTCCCAGGAGTTCCCCCAGGGCTCCCGCGCCCGCCCAGCCGCCGGAGGCGTTCCAGTTGCCGTTTTTCAGCAGCTGGGTGGCGGCGTAGGAGATGCCGAATTCCGTGGATTTATCCAGGGTGACATCGGCGATGATGGCCCGGATGGAGACCTGCCGGGAGGGCACGTCATGCCGGGCGAGGAAGGCCTGGATGAGGGCCCAGGTGCGCGGGGTGGTCTTGATGGTGAGGCGGTTGCTCTCCTCGTCGGCGAAGACCGTGACGGGGGTTTCGAAGACGGAGAGGTTGGCCTGCTTTGCGCTGTCCTGGTCTTTGTTGGCGGAGGTGGTCCTGGTGGTGTTCCGGGTGCTGGTGGTGTTCCGGGTGCCGGTGGTGGAGGCGCTGTTGGCGGAGGTGGTGCTGGAGAGGCTGTTGGCGGAGGCGTTGCGGGAGGAGGTGGTGGAGCGGGAGGAACCGGAGCTGTCGGAGGCGCTGGTGACGATGTCGGTGTTGAAGAAGGTGGACAGGGCCTCGGAGAGGCGTCTCACCGTGGTCTGGGTCACGTTGTAGAAGTAGATTTCCTCCTGGGCCATGCGGTCAGAGCGGTCCAGGGCGCGAATCCAGCGTCCCACTTCCTCCACGACCTCGGGCAGGGCGGCGGAGACCACCAGGCATCCCAGGCGGGGCAGGGCGGCGATTTTAATGGCGCCTCCGGAGGCGCCGGCCGCCGTGGCCACGGGATATCCCAGGACCGGCAGGAGCAGCCCCAGTTCGGCGGCCACGGAATCGGCGTCCACCTGGCTGCAGGGGAATGTGCGGCAGGGCCATTCCCGCTCCCCCTTGGTGTCCAGTTGCTTGGCCAGTTCCCGGATTTTGTCCATGTTGGCGGGGGCTTCCACGATGACGAGGGTATTGGCGTCCGCCAGGTCGGTGACGGAGGCTCCCTCGGTCATGAAGGGTTTCAGGAGATTGGCCAGGTCGGCGCTCTTCTTGTATCGGACGGGGAGGAATTCCACCACCACGTTGGGCTGGCGTTCCGTGGCGAAGAGGCGTCTTTCCTGGGGCATCTTCTCGAAGGGGAGGATATGGAGGAAGCCATTGTTCATGGAGGCGTAGGCGCCGGAGAGCCAGAGGATGTGCTCGAAGGTGGCCCAGGCCTCCGCCGCGGTCATGGTGGCCTCCACGGAGAGGGTGACCGCCCCCTTGACGGCGGGGTCCATGAGGTAGCTGAAATTCAGCAGGTCGGGGCTGGCGAAGGAGGCGACGACTTCGGAGAGGTCCGCCGCGTTGAAGGCCAGGATGACATTCACCTTGGAGGAGGGGTCGGGCAGTCCCTTCAGCAGGTTGTCGGGATAGGGGGAGAGGGGGGCTGCGCCGTCGCCCTTTCCTGTGCGGGCGGGCATGGCCCCCTCCTTCAGCAGTGCTTCCTGGGCCTGTTCCGAGGTGTCTTCCACATGGAGGGGCGCCACGTCCAGGGTGGAGGCCACATGGGTGATGGAGTCATTGGCGAAGGGGAGGGGGCGCTTTTCCCCCGTGGCCAGCCTGGGGGGCTTCTGCTGGGTGGCGCAGGAGGAGAGGAGCATCATGGCTCCCAGGACCAGGTTCCGGAGGCAGAGGGTGGGATGGGATTTCATCTTGGGGGAGGGGGAAAGGCGGGGGACGGGAGGGTCAAAGGGAAATCTTGGGGAAGGGGGACGGGGGGCTATTGGCGGCGCACGCCGCGCCGGGGGGAGGCGTTGCCATTTCGCTGCCGGGCATTTTCCTCCACCTGCCGCCGGATTTGCTGGGCGCGGTTGTCTTGTTCCCCGGCGGGGGCGTTGTTGGCGGGCAGGGGCACGGCCACAGGGGCGTCTCCGACGTCGTTTCCGGCGCCGGGGGGCGGCGGAGGAAGGCCGGGATTGGCGGCCTCCCGGGCCCTCTGGGTTTCCTGGAGCTGCTTCTGCTCTTCCTGCTGCCGTGCGCGGATGGAGTTTTGCCGTTGCTGCTCCTCCGCCTGGCGTTTCTTGGCCTGCTCCTCTACCAGGGCTTCCCTGCGCTGGGCCGCCTCGGCTCCCGCATAGTTGATGCGGAGCTGGAGGACCTGGCCGCCCCGCACCACCTCCACCATCTTCTCCTCCGGGTAGATGGCCTTCAGGAGATAGCCTGTGTCATTGATGGGGTCCCCTTCCCGGAAGATCATCTTGGCGGGCTTGGCGGGCTTGGCGGCGGCCTGGGCCTCCTCCCCCCGGGGGGAGAGGCGTCGCCCGGGCAGGGGGCGGCTGTTGGCGCGGGCGGCGGCCTGGCGCCCCCGCAGGATGGCGACGGGGACGGGAGGCTTGTCCGTGGGGGAAATCTGGGCGATGCCCACTAATTCGAACTCGAAGTTCTTCTCGGCCGTCGCCTCCAGGGCGGCCTGGGCCTGGGCCTCCCCTTCCTCCGGCTCCCGCTCCTGGCGCCCAGGCAGGAACAAGGTCTCCCGCCAGAGGGCCTCCAGGGAGGCCTTGGGGGGAAGGGCCTCCTCCGGCGCCTCCGGCATCAGGGAGACGACCTTCGGCTCCCGGGAGGAGGCGGGCTTCTCCGGGGCGAGCCCCCCCTCCAGGCGGGAGGCGGGCAGGGGCTGGGGAGGCTTGGAGGTGAACACCTTGGCCGTGCCGAAGACGGTGACGGCGGCCAGCAGGGCGTCAAGAAGGAACCAGGCAAGTCCGGACATGGAAGGGGGCGGCGGAAAGGGGTTAGTTTCTGGCCTTGGGGGCGCGGGAGGAGGCGTCGGCCTTGAGGGCGGCGGGGTCCTGGAGCCCCAGGAAGGCCAGGGCCTCGTTGTTCAATACCAGAACCCGGAACCTTGCGGAAAGGTTCACGGCGGCGGGGTTCTTGGGGCTGTCCACCTGGAGTTTGCAGTAGTCCCAGCGGAATTTGCGCCCTGCGGGGGTGGAGCGCAGGAGGGTGAAGAGGCGGGTCAGGTCCCGCATGGTGACCCCCTTGATCTCCACGGAGAGGATGACCTCCTGGAGGCAGGAGCCGTTCTTTTCCTTGTTCACATCCACCTTCTGGCTGCCCGTGGCGGAGGAAAGCTGGGCCAGACGGGCAAGGCGGTTGAACTCGGCGGTGATTTCCTGGTCGACTTTGGCGGCGGGGCCGGAGGGAATCCAGAAGGGGTCCGCCAGGGTGTGGAGGGCCTTCAGGGAGGCCTGCCGGTCCTCCTGGACCTTGCGGGCCACCTTCAGGTCCCCCTGGAGGGACTGGAGGAGCCTCTCCTGGGCGGCCACGCGGCCCGCCGTGGGCAGTTTGACGGCGGGAAGATACCGGCGCGCCACCAGGAGGCAGACCACGGCCATGATGGCCAGGAGGAGATTCTGTCTTGTCTTGGGCTTCATCATGGGGCTACTCCTCCATCTCCTCGCTCTCCTCCCAATCCTCTTCGGCCTCTTCCTCGGCCAACTTTGCCTTGCGCTCCCTCTCCTTGCGCTCCTCTTCCTTCTGCCGCAGTTCCTCCTCCCGGTTCTTCCGCAGCTGGGCCTCCAGGGGGGTGTCGTAGCGGGCCGTCAACTCAAAGCGCTGGGTGTAGGCCCCCCCGTTCATGGTGCTGAGGCGTTCCGTGACATCCCCCAGATAGGGGGAGCCCTCCAGGCGCGAACTCAATTCCACCTCCTTCTGGGGGCCTTGGATGCGGAAGGAGACCTTTCCGTTCCGCCATTCAAAGGGGTCCGCCACCCAGTGGGTCTTCGGGATTTCCCGGGTGACGGCCAGCAGGACGGTGGGGAAATCGGGGCCTGTGGGGATGTTGTCCAGCAACTCCTGCCGGAGCAGGCTGGCCCGTTCCGTGTATTTGGGGTCGTTCTGCCTCTGGAGTTCCTCCAGTTCCCCGCTGGTCTTGCGGATGGCCTGCTCCAGCTGGCGCAATTGGAGGGCATGGCCGGAGAAATAGCCTGCCGCCCCATAGGCGAAGATGGCCAGGAGGGCCACGGCCAGGCAGGCGGCCAGCGCCTTGAGCCCCAGGTGCCTCCTGGCGCGGAAACGCTCGGGAAGGGGGATGGCCGTGGACTGGTCGTGGCCCAGGGCGTCGGTCATGGCGTAGAGCCCCAGCAGGATGGGGGCCGCAAAGGCCATGCGCTCTTCCTGGGGATATTTTTCCAGGGCCTCCGTGCGGCAAAGCCCCTCCGGCAGGGTGTCGGAGAGGGCCGGGGGAGCCTCGCCGGAAAGGGGTTGGACGATCCGACCGGCGGGGGAGGGTGCGTAGGCGTATCCGGGGTCGGCGGGGGGGTCTCCGGGAAGGAGGAAGGGGGCTTCCGCCAGAAGGGGGTCCAGGGCGACGGGGGCGGGGAGGAGGGCGTCCGCATGGTGGAGCCCCTCCATGGCCTTCAGCCAACTGTTCCAGTTTTCCGTACGCACGTAATACAGGCGGATTCTTCGGCTGGCCCGTCCGGGGACCCGGGGGAGGACGCGATAGCCCCAGCGGAGTTTTTCCGGGGGGAGGGGGGTCTGCTTCCGCAGCTCAAAGCCCAGGGCGTTCCGCAGTTCCTCCGCCTTCAGGGGGGGCATCTCCAAATCCGCCATGCCCCAGCCCTGGCCATTGCCCCCCGCCACCAGGTAGCACTGGTCGTCCGCCCCCACTTCCCGCACGGCCCGCAGCACCAGTTCCGCCAGGGAGGCCCCCTCCTTCCCCAATTCCCCCTGCCAGCATTGAACGATGCGCGCCCCCTGCCCCTCGGCGCAAAGGCGGACCGCATGGCAGGAGGCCGTGGACCAGGTGACGGCTATGGCTTGGCTTCTGGTAAACGGGGAAGACATGGGGGGAGGGACGGGGGGCGGGGAAAGGTGGGGGTTG
>JAEDNB010000267.1 GCA_016302725.1 Lentisphaeria bacterium | reverse complement strand
TGATGGGGGGCAGGAAGTCGTCGTAGTCCCCGGCATAGAGGATGTTGCCCAGCTGGAGCTGCTTCATGTTGTTGGTGCAGCTGATGGCCCGGGCCTTCTCCCGGGCTTTGGAGAGGGCGGGCAGCAACATGGCGGCTAGGATGGCGATGATGGCGATGACCACCAGCAATTCAATGAGGGTAAAACTCCTTTTCATGGAATGTCTCCTGTCAGTAGCCAGAACAAAAGAAGAGAGAGGGGGATGAGCCAAGTCCATGGTGCGGACGGACACCGCCCCATCCAGCATTTCGCCGGACTCGGTGTTAGTATAGGCAACTTTTGGACGCAAACAAGGGGGAAATCTGTTCAAAAATGTGCAAATTTGATATTTTGTGGGGGGTGTCCCATTTTTTCGGATGGAAAACGAGGGAAGGGGGGCTATCTTTGGGGCATTCGTTCTCCCGGAAGGGGACAGAAAATGGGGTCTGCCATGGAAGAGGGTTCTCCGATTTACTTTGTCAACATAGGGCGTCGCGACGGGGATGACGTTCGCATCGGCGACCGCCTGTTCACCCACGTGGTGCTCCAATATTTCTACGAGGGCGAGGTGGAGGTGCAGGGGGAGGGAGGGGAATGGGAGCGTTGCCTGGCGCCGGGGGTGTTTGTCACCTTCCCCAAAGTCCACTGGAACTACGGGCCTCCCCCGGGGAAGACGTGGAGCCATTTGTGGATTGGGTTGACGGGGAAGGGATTGGAGAGGCTGCTGGACCAGGGGATGCTGGAGTTGCGGCAGCGGGGTTTTTTCCTTCCCCTCCGCTCCCCCCAGGAGTTTCACCGGAAGGTGGAACTCCTGATGCGCTTGAGCACTGCGGAATCGGGTTCCCCCCAGGCGAAAAGCGCCGTCCTTCTCCTGGAGAAGGTCTTGCGGATGCTCTACCAGAATGAGCCGGAATTGGGCAGGGGGAATCCCCAGGAGAAATACCGGGAGGCCCTCCTGGCCCTGGGGGAACGCCTCCACCGCCACCCAGGACAACTCTGGGATTTCCGCAAGCAGGCCGCCGCACTCTCCATCTCCTATAGCCTCTTCCGACGAAATTTTCGCGACCTCTTCTCCATGCCCCCGGGACAGTTCCTCCTGAAGGAACGCCTGGAACAGGCACAAAGGCTCCTGGAGGGGACAAGTCTCCCCATCGGCAAAATCTGCCTCCAGGCGGGATTCGCCGGGGGAGGGCATTTCCGCCGGATGTTCCGACAGGCCTACGGCCTCGCCCCAAGGGAATACCGGGAAAGATACAGGAGCCTGGACAAGCCCAAGAAGACAGAGACGCCCCTCTGACAGGGAAAACGGGGGGCGGAGGCGCCTGGGCGCCGGTCAGAATCCTCCCTGTACTGGCGGATGAGGAGCCTGTTGCCGTGAGCAGGGCTCCCTTCTCCTCGGAGGGCGATAAAGACAGAACCCCAAGGGGCGGGGCCACGTAAAAATGGCCATCTCGGGCTATATTGGGAAAGTGTTCCCGGCAATTTCCCGCTCTCCCAGGGAAGAGGAGCGGTTGCCTCTCTCCACGTTTTCCCTGAAAAAGAATGCCTCCGGAGGACGCTGCCTCGAAAGCCTCCTCCTTTGGACGAATCACCAAGGAATTCTGGTCTGGATAGATGATGTTTGCTTTTCGGAAAGAGTATGATGTAGTGGTGGCCGGTGGTGGCGTGGCTGGCGTGGCCGCCGCCGTGGCCGCTGCCCGAAGGGGGCACCGCACTGTCCTGGTGGAAAAACAGATTCTTCTGGGAGGCTTGGCGACTTCCGGATTGATTTTCATCTATCTTCCCCTTTGCGACGGGCGAGGGCGCCAGGTCTCCTTCGGATTGGCCGAGGAGTTGCTGCATCGCAGCCTGAAATACAGCCCCTGCGACCTCCCTCCGGAGTGGGGCGGCCCCAAAGACGGATTCGTGGGCTTCCAGGCGGAAAGACGGTACCAGGCAATCTTCTCTCCTGCCGGTTTCACCCTGGCACTGGATGAGATCCTGAAAGAGGCCG
>JAEDNB010000266.1 GCA_016302725.1 Lentisphaeria bacterium | reverse complement strand
GCCGCCCGCTTCATGAAATGCATCTTCCGGATGGCAAAGTAGTGGAAGCGGAAATTGAGGTCCGGCGTGATGTAGGGGTTGGGGCACTGCTCGAAGGGGAGGGTGATGTTCAGGCCCACCGTGAGCCCCCCCATCTCCTGCGCCCCCCGGTTCCCCGCCTCCATGATGCCCGGTCCCCCGCCTGTGATGACCACCAGTTCGTAGCCGTCCGAGGAGTTCTGGTCATAGGTGGTGATGATGCCCGCAAACTCCCGGGCCATCTCGTAGTACCGGCTGTTCTCCAGCATCCGCTCCGCCTGGCGGAGTTCCGCCTGGAGACGGGGTTCCCCCGGGGCGCCGGCGGCGGCGGCCCGGGCCTGGGAAAGGCCCGCCTCCGCCTCCTCCCGGGAACGAAGGCGGGCGCTGCCGAAGATGACCACCGTGGAGACAACGCGCTTGCGGCGCATCACTTCCTCCGGCTTCATGTACTCCAATTGCAAACGCACCCCGCGGCAGGCGTCCGACTGCAGAAAGTCCGTGTCCTCTATGGCCAGTTTGTAGGTGTCCCCAGGCGCGGCCTGGGCTCTCTTGGGGTCATTCTCCTGCATGGTATGTCAACTCCCTGATGTGCGGCAATGGCTGGTGGAGGGCAGGGGGTGCACACCCCCGGCGGGGGGGACGACGCCCCGGATGCCCAATGGGATAAAGCAAGGACGGACGGGCGGCCCAGCATGGAAGTGGGCGACCCGTCCGCCGAATGGGAAAAGGGGGATGGCGCCTTCCCCCGGGAGGAGGGGAGGCGGGGGAGGCTAGTAGCGGCCCTGCATGCCCGGGGGCATGTTGCCCATGCCCGGGGGCATGTTGTTCATCATGGGGTTGCCCATGCCGTTGGGATCCGTGGGGGGCGGGGGAGTCTCCCGGCGGGTCTTTTCCGCCTCGTCAACCCACTCCTTGCCGGATTTGTCCTCCTTGTCCACCAGGAAATACCCCTGCTGCTGCATCCACAGGGGCAGTTCGTTGGCCTTGTACTGCTCCACCTGGCGGTCCACCAGGGTGTTGCGCACCTTTTCCACGAAATCCTTCATGGGGAGCCAGAAATCGGGCTTTGCGGTGCGGAGGCTGGCGGTGGCCTTCGTGATGTCGGGCACGTAGAAGTTCTCCCGGAAGGCCCGGGCGGTGTTCTCGTAGACATACCTGTCCACCGTGGACTCGTATTCCACATCCACCTTGCCGGTCTGGTTGACGATGTAGTCCTCCTTCATCTTGGCGTTGATGTCGGGGTAGAAGCGGGCCTGGTCCTCGGGGGTCAGATCCTCCTTGATGATCTGGCGGTTGCCCAGGAGGACATATTCGTCGTTGACGGCGCGGAAGGGCTTGTCCACAACATCCACGCTGGTGCCCTTGCCGCCCCGCAGGGTGAGGGAGACGCGCTCATTGAGGGCGGCCATGCGGAAATGCTCCTCGGCATAGGCGCGGATTTGCGCCTTCTGCTCCTCGGGGCGGATGCGGGCCTCCGCCTCGTCCTCCGCCTCCATGCGGATGTCTTCCACAATCTCCTCCAGGGACTTGGCGGGGGTGCGGTTGTAGTTCTTCTTCCAGTCCAGGGCGATGCCTGGGAGGCGCAGCAGGGAGAAGTCGCCCAGCTTGGGGTCCTTGAAGCGGCGGCGCACCAGGTTGTCGATTTGCTCCGCCACCCGGGAGGAGGTGAAGATCATGAGATACTCGTTGCGCTTCTGGCGGATCTGGTCCTCCATCTTCCGCTCCATCTCCTTCTTCCGCTCGGACTCCGCCCAGGGGACCATTTCCACCATGGTGTCTTCGCCTTCCGTCATCTCCTCTTCGTCGTCCCAGCCGTCCTGGGCCTGGAGGGGGGCGGTCAGGCTGCAGAGGCCGGCGAGGCAGACCCCGCAGAGAAGGGAGCGCCAAAGGAAACCCAAACGATGCTTTGTCATCTTCGATGTATGTGAGGAAGGAGGGGTGGATCAGGAAAAAAAGGGGGGCTTCCCGGGGTGCGCGGGGAAGCCGTCCGCCAGGG
>JAEDNB010000054.1 GCA_016302725.1 Lentisphaeria bacterium | reverse complement strand
TAACATAATGCAATATCCCAGTCTGGGCCATGCTGGCATGGCCCAGACTCTCCGTGTCTGACCTGCGCCCCGGCTTGCCGGGCGTTTCCGTGCCCTCCGTGTTGCCGCGCAGCGCTAAGGGAGGGTTTGGTGGAGGGACAGGAGCACCTCCCGGGCAATGGGGCCGGCGACCCTTCCCCCGCCGCCTCCGTGTTCCGCCACCACCACCACCAGGAAGCGAGGCTGGCGGGCGGGGGCCATGGCGACGACCCAGGCGTGGGGGCGCTTTCCCTTCCCCGTCTCTGCCGTGCCGGTCTTGGCCAGGATATCCAGGGCCGGGGTGCGCAGGGATTGTCCGGTGCCCTGGAGCACGCAGTGACGCATCCCCTCCAGCATAGTCTGTCTGGCCCGAGGGGGGAAGGAATGGGTGGCGCGGACGGCTGGCTCCTCCCCCAGGGTGTATTGGGGCTTCAGGAGTTTTCCCGTGACGGCGTAGTTCATCGCCAGGGCGAATTGCATGGGGGTGATGATCCAGCCTCCCTGGCCGATGGCCCCGTTGGCGGCGTCCCCTGGGTGCCAGGTGGAGTCGCCCCGGCGGTTTTTCCTCACCCATTGGGGGGAGAAGGGGAGGCCCCGGTTTTCCTGTTCCTGCAGTTCGCCCCCGGTTTTTTCCCCGAAGGCGAAGAGGCTGGCGAACTCGTCCCACTGTTCCCGGGAGAGGCGTTGGCCCAGGGTGCAGAAGAATGTATTGCAGGAGAGGGAGATAGCCTGGATGACGGCCACCCTGCCGTGGGTATGGGAGCATCCCAGCTTTCGTCCACCGCCCAAGGGGAAGAATCCCGGGCAGTCCACCACGGGGGAGGCGGGGGAGAGGAGGCCCTTTTCCATGGCATAGAGGGCGAGGAGGGGTTTCAGGATGGAGCCGGGGGGATAGAATCCCGCCAGCGCCCGGTTCACCTCTTCTGCGGCCCCTGGCGTCCGGGCGTCGGCCGTGGTGCCGTTGCCTGCCAGGGAGGGGGACGGCAGGGAGGCCATCACCAGCACCTTTCCCGTCTCCATTTCCAGGGCCACCACTGCGCCGGAGAGCCCCCCCTTGCGAAAGGCCTCCTCGGCGACGCGCTGGGCGGGCAGGCATAGGGCCAGGCGGCAGTCGTCTCCCCGGATGGCGGGGCGGGAGTCCAGGATTCGGCTGCGGTAGGAGAGCACGTCGGTCTGGAGGAGTTCCTCCCCGGGCGTGCCGGCGAGGAGGTAGTCCAGGCTCTTTTCCAGGCCGGAGGCGCCGCGCAGTTCCGGGGAGTTGGCATTCCAGAAGCGCCGGAAGCCGTCTCCGGCGGGGGGGGCGGAGCGGACTTTGCCCCGCAGGTGTGGTGCCAGCTCTGGTTCCCGGTAGAGCCGTTTCCAGGAGAGGAGCAGTTCGGTGGCGGGATGTTCCCTTTGGAGGGCGAGCCAGCGGGCGCGGGTTTCGGGGGAGACCTCCTCCCAGAGGCAGAGGGGGAGGGCGGGGGTTTTCCGCAAATGGCGGAGGATGGCTTCCCGTCCCGGGCGGCTGGCGTAGGCTTGGGGACCCAGGGCGGAGGCCAGGGAGGCGATTTCCTCCTCCATCTTGGCCAGGGTGGCCATCCGGGTGTCCCGGGGATCCCGCACCATGTCCGGGCGAAGGACAATGGAATAGGCTGGCAGGGTCAGGTTCAGTGGGGTGCCGTCCCTGGCCTGGAGTTCCCCCCGGCAGGCGGGCACATAGACCAGGCGGCTTTGCTCCCGCAGGGATTTCTCCATCAGCTTCCGGGGGGGGTGGAACTGGTGCCAGCCCACCACGGAGAGGAGTCCCAGGAGGACCAGGGAGATGACCAGGGCCAAGGGAGCCACCCGCCCCGCCCCAGGCCGCCTGGAGTCCCTTTCCTCCCCTGCGGGGGGGCGGTGGCGGCTGTCCTTTCTCCGGCTCTCCGGCATGGCGTCGTCTCTTCTTCCGGGGCGTCGAGGGCGTCTCTTCGCTGCCGGTCATCCTTTCATTTCAGGAGTTGGAGATAGAGATGGAGAACCACGCCCATGGGCAGGAGGCTGTCCATCATGTCCAGCACGCCCCCCAGTCCGGGGACCTTTCCGGAGTCCTTGGCCCCGGCGGCGCGCTTAAGCAGGGATTCGCAGAGGTCCCCCGCCAGTCCCAGGGTGGCGGCCATGGCGCCGAAGAGGGCTCCCCCGGGCAGGCCGCCGGGAAGGAGGCCGGGCTGGAAATGGAGGAAGGCGAGGGAGGCGAGGACGGAGAAGAGAATGCCTCCCCCCAGCCCCTCCCAACTCTTCTTGGGGCTGACATGGGGGGAGAGCTTGTGGTTCCCCCGGGGCAGTTTGGCGGTCAGGCTGCCGAAGAGATAGGCGCCGATGTCCGCAATCTTGGTGACCACCACCAGGTAGGCCATGAGCATCGGACCCTGTGCCTCGCCGTAGAAAATCTGGGCCAGGAAGGAGAGGCTCCAGCAGACAAGTAGCCCCAGGAGGACAAGGCCCGACACGCCTTCCAGGGAGGAGCGCTTCACCTCACGGGGGAAATGCAGGAGGAAGGCCAGGAGCAGGAAGGCCAGGAGAAGGGCGCTTCCCAGATTCCATTGCCCCCAGGCGTTGGCGATGAGGGCCACGGCATAGGCGTCCAGGAGGAGTTCCTCCTTCCCCCACGGGGAAAAGCCCCAGAGCAGCACCCCCTCGTGGTTGCCTGTGAAGAGCATGGCCGCCGACAGGGCGGCAAAGGCGAGGTGCCCCCAGAAGCCAGGGAGGAAAAAGGCGGCGAAGACGACGCACAGGAGGGGAATGGCGACTTTCAGGCGGTCACGGAGCATGGTTCGGCAAGGGGGGCAGGAGGGGGAAGGGGAATTATCTTACGAAATCCGCCGGGGCACGTGCGGCTTCCCCCGCGCCAATGGGGCGCCAAGGGGGGGCGACTCTGCCTCCCGGGGAGACTCCCCCTTGGCCAGGACCCGGAGAACAGGGAAGGGCGCGGGGGAGGAAAAGGGAAGGCCGGCCGGGGCGGCGTCTCCGGGACCCCCCTCCGTCCTCCCGGAATCCAGGGGAATATAACCAGCCATGGCAATGCGTTTTCAAGAGGAACTAACAAGTCTACAGAATCCCAGGGTGAAGCAGGTGGTGCGCTGGCGCAACCGCCCGGACCGGGATGACAGCCAGGTCGTCTTGGCGGAAGGATACCGCGCCCTGGTGCGGGCCCTGGCGGGGGGATACCCCCTGAAGGAGATTTTCGTCTGCCCGGAGTGCTTCCCCCCGGAAAAACACCACGAGGAGGAACTGCTCGCCCAGTGGGCGGCCAGGGGGGCCAGGCTCATCCGCGTCGCCCCTCTCCCCTTCGAAAAGATGTGCTACCGGGACCGCCCCGAGGGACTGCTGGGGGTGGGGCCACAGCTGCATCGGGGGCTCGAGGCCCTCAAGCCCGCCAAAAATCCCTTCTACCTCGTGGCGGAGCAAATCGAAAAGCCCGGAAACCTGGGGACCATCATGCGCTCCTCGGATGCCGTGGGGGTGGATGGTCTCATCCTCTGCGACTCCCGGACCGATCTCTTCAATCCCAACGTGGTCCGCGCCAGCACCGGAAATCTCTTCACGCTCCCCGTGGCCGAGGCCACCACCAGGGAAACCATCCCCTGGTTGAAGAAAAAGGGCGTCAAAATCCTGGCTACCTCTCCCCACGCTGACCCCCTCTATACCCAGGTGGACCTTACCGCCCCCGTCGCCGTCGCCGTGGGCGCCGAACAATACGGATTGACCAAATCCTGGATTGAACAGGCAGACCTGGTGGTGAGGCTCCCCATGATGGGGGAGGCGGATTCCCTCAATGTCTCCACCGCTACCTCCATCCTCCTCTATGAAGTCCTCCGGCAACGACTGGACGCCGGACTCCTCCAGGATCCCGGCAAGGTGCCCGATTCCGCCGATTGCTGAAGTTCTTCAGAAGAAGTGTTGTAACCATATAACTTGTTGATAATAAATAAATTATATGGTTATTGCCATGTCCTTCCGGAAGAGGATCGCTGTCCTGGAGGCAGGGGAAAACTCCTGGAAAACAGTGGCGGGGAGCCTTGCGGGGGGGGGTGTCATGGGGCATATTATCCCCAGTTCCCGGCGGATGCGCCGGGGTGTCGATTTCCGCCCTGGGCGGCGCCGTGCCGCCTCGGGTTTCCCCTTCCCGGCAAGTGTCCCCGGAAGGGGGGGGCGGTGCGTTGCGCGCGCCCGCACGGCCCATAGTGATTTCTGCCAATGAGGAGAGTCTCTTTCCATGTCCTTGCCCCTGCTTTTGCCGGAGGGATATCGTCCCCTCCTGGATGAACTGTCCACCGAGGTGGCGATTCGCTCCATCAAGGAGAACTTTCAGAACAACCTGGCCTTCGAACTCCACCTGCAACGGGTGACCGCCCCCCTCTTCGTCCCCTCCGGCACCGGCGTGAACGATGACTTGAACGGGGTGGAACGGCCCGTCTCCTTCATCATCCGGGACGATGAAGGGCGCCGGGCGGAAATCGTCCACTCCCTTGCGAAATGGAAGCGCCTGAAACTGGCCTCCCTGAAGATGGAGCCCGGGCGCGGCATCTACACCGACATGAATGCCATCCGCCCCGACGAGGAACTGGACAATGTCCACTCCCTGTATGTGGACCAGTGGGACTGGGAGAAGGTCATCACCCGGGAGGGACGCACCCTGGAGGCCCTCCAGGAGACGGTGCGGCGCATCTACTATGCCCTGCGGCGCACCGAGGATTTCCTCTGCCGGCAGAATCCGGTCCTGCGTCCCTTCCTGCCGGAGGAGATTGCCTTCCACTTCTCGGAGGACCTGGAGGCGGAGATGCCGGATTTGACTCCCCGCCAGCGGGAGGACGCCCTCTGCCGGAAGGAGGGGGCGGTCTTCCTCATGGGCATCGGGGGAAACCTCCCCCTGAGCGGCGTCCCCCATGACGGGCGGGCCCCGGACTATGACGACTGGACCACGGAAAGCACGGGGGGGCACCACGGCCTCAACGGGGACATCCTGGTGTGGAACCCCGTCCTGGGACGCTCCTTTGAACTCTCCTCCATGGGCATCCGGGTGGACAAGGAGGCCCTGGTGCGCCAGTTGGCCCTGCGGGGGGAGGAGAAACGCCTCTCCCTGCCTTTCCACAAGAGGCTGATGGAGGGCCGCCTCCCCCTCACCATGGGGGGCGGCATCGGGCAAAGCCGCCTGTGCATGCTATTGCTCCAGAAGGCGCACATCGGCGAAATCCAGAGCAGCATCTGGCCGGAGAAGATGGTATCCGCCTGCCGTGCCCACGGCATTCCCCTGCTATAGTTTCCCCGGCCCTGCCGGCGAAGGCCCCAAAGGTGAAGCCGCCGTTTTCCGCCCGCAAGGAAGGGCGTTCTCTTCTTTCAAGGCGCATTCCCGGCCCCCCCCTCTACGCTTTCCCCCAAAAATCCCCCCTTGCCGGCCCCCCCCCCCGCCCCCTTTGTCTCCCAGGGACGCATGGCGGGGAGACGCGGGAGTCGCCGCCGCTCCTGCATTCCCTGCCTTTCTTCCTTCCCCGGCGGGAAGGAGAAGCCCCCCTTTCTCCCGGAACGCCTCCCCCCCTCGGAGGAACCCTGGGTACACCCCCCCGTTTCCCCCTTTCCCATGACCAAGACGAAAGCCATTTGTGAAACGGCCCTCATGTGGGCGACAAGCCAGTTTTCCTACAAGGAGTTCCATGCTCTCATCCGGACGATTCCCGAAGTGAATCGCGTGATGACGCGGGGATTCACCCTGAATGAACGGAATTTCCAGCGGGACAGCACCAAAAAGCACATCCTCAAAGTCCTCGGCAAACGGCAGGACCTGGCCGGGCAGTTCCTCTTGGCCCTGGGCAGGCTCTTCCGGGAGGGGGAGGGCATCGCTCGGTTCCTGAAGACCGAGGGCGCCCTCAAGGGACTGGAAAGCCAGTGGAGGGAAGGATTCCGCTCCTCCCAGGAAGACCCTCGCGCCCTGGCCATCGCCCTCTACCGGGATGAAGCCCATCCCAGGCTGCTCCGACTGGTGGACCTCCTCCTCCGCTTCGCCCCCGGATTCTGGGTCGGCAGGAAAAATCCCGTCACCCCCTCCAAGGGACGCGCAGCCCAGGAGATGAGACGCACCCTCCAGGAAACCCTGCAAAAGGCCGCGGAACAGCGCCAGGCAGGGGAGGCCCCCGGCGAACAGCACAAGGCCACGGCGGAGGCGGAAACACCCCCCCCGCAGGCTGCACCCCCCGAAACGGGACTTCTCTCCCTCGCCCCGGAAGGCGCTGCGGAGGATGGCGGCGCGGATAGGGAGGAGGACGGTACCCTGCGGGAACAACTGAAGCGCGCCAGGCAGAGAAATGCCGAACTCTCCCTGGAAAATGGAAAATTGCGGAAGGAGGCCCGACAGCAACAGGCCCGGGACGAAAGCCTCCGAAGGCAGGAAAAGGAGGAACGGGAACGCCTCGACAGGGAACTGCGGGAGGCCCGGGAGGATTTCGACCAGGCCATCGACGAATTGAGCGAAAAGTTCGCCCAGGAGCAAAGGCTCCAGATGATTGCCTTCTACGAGGAGGCCCTGGGCATCTCCATGGAAAAGGCACAGGCTCAAATCAAGGTGCGGAACGACTTGCGCTCCCTCCCCCAAAGGGTGGACGCGGCATTGGAGGCCCAGAGGGAAAGGGACCGGAAATACGGACTTTGGCTGAAAACAAAGGAGGCCATCCCCAAACTGGAACAGCAATGGGAACGAATCCGGGAGGCCATGGAATTCTCCAACCACGTGGACGACAGCCTGGTGGCCCTCCAGAAGGAGGTGGAGGGACAGTTGACGGAACTGCGACGGCAACTGGGGGTGGACGAGGAGAAGAATCCATACGGAATCTTCCCCCGGCTGGTCTCCCACTTGAAATCCCTCTCCCCCGGCAAGGAGTCCTCCGCAGGGGAGTGGGACGAGGTGGAGCAGTTCCTGCAGGGAACCCTGGCGGAAAAGCTCTTCGCCCCGGATGAAATCGACGAGTTGAAGCAGATGGTCGCAGAGGGAAGACGGCGCTTTGAACGGCAGCGGAAGGACCTCCTCCTCGCCACCGCCATGCCACCCCTGGAGGAATGCTGCCCGAAGGAACGGATGGAGCATGTCCTCCTCCGCTCCTTCCCCCTGGAAAAACTGAAGGAGGTGGAACTCTATATCGACGGCTTCAATGTCATCAAGAACGACCCCTTCATGAGCCAGGAGGAAAAGGCCCCCGGGGGCTTCTCCTTCGTCCGCACCGGCTTCACGAAAAAGTGCAAACGCCTCTCCCGCCTCTTCCATAAGGTGACCCTGGTCTTCGACAGCGATCTGCCTACCGACAATATCTCCCGGGAAAATAATTTCACCCTGGTCTATGCCGCCAGGAAGCAAGTGGAGCAGAACGCGGATAATTGGATTGTGGAACGGATGGCGGAATTGGAGGCCCGGGCGGGAAGGGAAAACGCCGAAGCGCCCAGGAAACGCTGGCTGGTCACCGATGACCTGGGACTGCGGGCCAGGGTCGCCGAAATCTGCGACGGAAGCGTGGATAATCGGGATTTCTGCGCTTTCCTTACCACGCACCTCCTGACAAACCCCTGACACGGGAAGGCGCCCCCCGCCAGGGGCCGCTCTCCATTGGGGAGGGCGGCAGGAAAGCTCCCCCCCGCCCCCGGGAAAAAAGGGGGCGCCCGCCGGGGAAAGGGCGCGATTCGCCAGGCAGGCCGGTCCTCCTGCCGCCGTCAGGCGGGACAAAGGAGGCTCGTTCCTCCTCCCCTCTCGGGAAAAGCCGGAGGCGCGGCGGCCGGAGGGCCTCCGGTCACTTCTTGAAGACCTGGGCTACCTTCTTCAGCAGTTGCGGAATGGGGAGATGCTGGGGGCAGAGCCGTTCGCAGCGATGGCATTCCAGGCATTGGCTGGCGGTGCCATGGGTGAGGGCCATCCGGTTGTAGTACATTTGCTGGGTGCGGAAGGGGAGATGGCACCTTTCCTCCAGGCGATAGCTGTTGTAGAGGGAGAAGCACCGGGGGATGGGGATGTCCCGGGGGCAGCCGTCCATGCAGTAGGCGCATCCAGTGCAGGGGATTTCCTGGCTTTTCCGGATGGTGTCCACGGCTTCCTCCAGCACCTGTTGTTCCTGGGGATCCAGCGGCTGGAACTCTTCCATGAAGGAGAGGTTGTCCCGCATCTGTTCCAGGTTGCTCATGCCGCTGAGGACCATGCCCACGTTCTGGGGAGAGGCGGCGAAGCGGATGGCCCAGGAGGGGATGGAGGCCTGGGGATTCCTCGCCTTGAGAATGGCCTCCACCTCCGGGGGAAGGTGGGCCAGGTTGCCGCCCCGCACGGGTTCCATCACAATCACGGGCTTCCCGTGGCGCAGGCAGGTCTCATAGCATTTCCGCGACTGCACCGCCTGGTTCTCCCAGTCCAGGTAGTTCAACTGGAGCTGGACAAACTCCATTTCCGGATGCTCGGTGAGCACCCGCTCCAGAAGGCCCGCGTTGTCATGGAAGGAGAAGCCCACGTGGCGCACCAGGCCCTCCCGCTGCTTCTGCAGGAGCCAGGAAAAGCACTCCATCGACTCGTAGACAGGATAGTGGTCCGCGCTGATGTCGTGGAGAAGATAGTAGTCGAAGAAGGAGACGCCCGTGTCCTCCAACTGCTGACGGAAGATGGCGTCCCGCTCCTCCAGGGTGTGGAAATACTCGCAGTGGAGTTTGGTGGCCAGGGAGAAGGATTCCCTGGGATGCCGTTGGGCAAGGACGGCCTTCACGGCGTTCTGGCTCTTGCGCCCGCAGTACATGATGGCCGTGTCGAAGTAGGAGAATCCCCGCTCCAGGAAAAGGTCCACCATGCTCTTGACCTGCTCCAGGTCGATGCTGGCGGGGTCGCCCTCCCGGAGCAGGGGAAGACGCATCAGGCCAAAGCCCAGTTTCTTTTTCTGGGGGAAGATTTCTTGGACGGTGGGCATATGGGGGAGCGGGGGGCTTCAGGGGGTGGGGGTGGTCTGCGGGGCGTGGAAAAGGGTTTCGCCAATGAGGGCGGTGAAGAAGGAGCCGGTGAAGAGGAGAGGGGTGTCGCCGGGAAGCTGGGACGGGCTTGTCAAATCGGGGATGACCTGGCGGATGGAAAGCCCCGCCTTCCGGGCCTCCTGAAGCAGTTGGGGCAGGGCGCTGCCTCGGGGCGTCTTCGGGTTGGTGAGGATGAAATCCGCATCCATCCCCTTCAGCCCCTGGACAATGCCGGCGACGTCCTTCCCCGGCACGCTGCCCAGGATGCAGAGGAAATGGATGCGGGGATAGAGGAGGGCCAGGGCTTCCTTCAGGCGCCTGGCGCTGTCCCCATTGTGGGCGGCGTCCAAAATGACGGGAGGCCTCTCCCGGATGCGCTCAAAACGCGCCCGCAGCCGCGGAAACCGGAAGAGTTCCCGCCGGGGGGAGAGCCCCAGGCGCTTCACGGCGCTCCAGGCGCATTGGAAATTCTCCAGGAGGAAGGGAGGAAGGGGGAAGGGGAGCCAGGCGACGGGGGCGTCCTCTCCCGGCGGGAAGAGGGGGGCGTGGAGGGAGGCGGCGGTCTGGCGGATGACTTCCTCCGCCTGGGGAAAGGGCTGGTGCGCCAAAAGGACCGGGGTGTCCTGGCGCAGGATGCCCGCCTTTTCCGCCGCAATCTGGCGGATGTCGCTGCCCAGGAGGGCGGTGTGGTCGTAGCTCAAGGGCGTGATGACCGACAGCTCCTTCTGGTCCGGATAGTTGGTGGAGTCCACCCGCCCCCCGATTCCCGTCTCCAACACCGCATATTCCACCCCTTGGCCTTGGAAATGCTGGAGGGCCAGGACGGTGAAGAGTTCAAAGAGGGAGGGGGCAAGCCCCGCCTGGCGCACCTTCTCGCACAGGGGAATGGCCAGGGCCTCCAGGTCGTCGAAGGAGGCCAGTCGCCCATCCACTTGGAAGCGCTCCCGCACGGTGTCCAGGTGTGGGCTGGAAAAGACCCCGCACCGGTGCCCCGAGGCGGTGATGAGGGAGGCGATGAAGTAGGAGGTGGTCCCTTTCCCCTTGGTGCCCGCCACATGCACCAATTTCAGCCCCCGCTCCGGATTCCCCGCCAGTTGCGCCAGGGGGCGAAGCCGCTCCAGGGTGTAGTTGGCGGGGTCGTGCTGGCGGGCGACGCTCTTCTCTAAATCGTAGAAATCCTGGAAGAGCCGGAAAAAGGAATTCTCCCGCTGGGGGTCGAAGTCGGGAAGCATGGGGACGGAAAGGAAAGGAGCCTGGATGGTGAGAAGGGGAGTCCCTCCCCGGGGAAGGGCGGAAAACAGGGAAACCCCACCTCCGCCAACGTCTGAAGAAGAAGATATTGCCCTATTGGCGCTCTTCCGTCCCCAAAAGGGGATTTTCCCCGAAAATGCGCCGGGAAAAAACGGCCCGACTCCTCTCTTCGCCACGCACAGCCAAAAGCCGCCGGCAGCAAGGAAGGAAAAAGAAAAAGGCGCCGGAAGAAAAAATCTACCGGCGCCCATTGGGCCTGCCTTCTCAGGCAAGCGGAGAGGCAAGGACTACTTGTTGGCCTTCAATTCCGCCACCTCGGCTTCCAATTTCTCCAACTTGGACAGGATGGCGTCCAACTTGGCGGAAAGGGGCATGAAGTCTGCCAGCTTGGCACTCTTCTCCTTGGTTGCCTCGGCAATCCGCTCCCGGGCGGCCTTGCCTTCGTTCACCAGGCGCTCCTTCAGGTTGCCGCCCTCCTCGCCTTTCACGCCCACCTTGTCCAGGGTGGCCTTCACCAGGTCGTCAACCTTGTTGTAGGCCACGGAAGCCACACCAAGACCCAGGTTGAAACCTTCTTCCAGCAGATTCAGCATTGCATTTCCTCCATTCGTTGCGCCCGCCCCACCGCCATAAAGACGGCTGACAGACACGCTCGCGTTCAATGCCAGCCGAAATCCCTCCGGCGGCAATTCCTCAATTCTCGGGGAAAACAGGGAAAATATACCACAAAATCAGGAAATAAATGCTGAAGGAACGGAAAAATGGTGTAAATTTTCGTGCATTGCATAAAAATCCACCAAGATCCACACCATGACAAAGCCTAAATCCACAAACTTGAGCATCCGTATGGAACTGGAATTGAAAAAGGATGCGGAGGAACTCTTCGGTAGCCTGGGCATGAGCCTGACCACTGCCTTCAATGTCTTCTTGAGACAGTCCCTCCGGGTGCAGGGACTCCCATTCTCCGTGACCCGAAAGGAGGAAGACCGCAAAACCGGCGAGAAAACCCCCACGACACCCCCACTAGACGGGGAATGATGGGGTATTGTTTTGTAAGTCAATTATCCGTAACTTTCAGTCTTTAGGGAATGTATCGGTGCTACATGACATCCTGCGG
>JAEDNB010000265.1 GCA_016302725.1 Lentisphaeria bacterium | reverse complement strand
TAGATGCGGGTGCCTTTTCCCTTGCTGAAGGCGCGCTTACTTTTTCAAGCTACCGGATCTTCGGGGAATCAAGCGGCCTTGGGTCTGGTGATCTTCCGGAGGATCAGGAGGGTGACCAGCAGGACGGCGACGGTGATGGGGAAGACGATGGCCCAGGTTTGGATGATGCCGGCCAGGAGGAAGCCCAGGAAGGAGATGGCGGCCACGGTGATGGCGTAGGGGAGCTGGGTGGAGACGTGGTTGATGTGCTGGCAGCGGGCGCCGGCAGAGGACATGATGGTGGTGTCGCTAATGGGGGAGCAGTGGTCGCCGCAGACAGCGCCGGCCAGACAGGCGGACATGCCGATGATCATCAGTTGGCTTTCTCCGGGGAAGATATTGCAGATGATGGGGATGAGGATGCCGAAGGTGCCCCAGGAGGTGCCGGTGGAGAAGGAGAGGAAGCAGGCCACCAGGAAGATGACCGCAGGCAGGAAGTTCCCCAGGCTGCTGGCATTGCCTTCCATGAGTCCGGCAATGTATTCCTTCAATTCCAGGGTGCCGGTGACGTTCTTCAGGGAGGTGGCCAAGACCAGAATCATGATGGCGGGCACCATGGCCACAAAGCCCTCGGGCACGCATTTCATGGCTTCCTTGGGGGTGATGACCCGGCGCAGGATCAGGTAGACGATGGTGAAGAGGAGCACCACCATGCCGCCCCAGGGAAGCCCCACGGTGGCATCGGTATTGCCGAAGGCATCCACCAGGCTGGTCTCCCCCTCCCAGTAGCCGCCCACCCGAAGGAGGGCCAGGATGCTCACCACTACCAGGAGCACCACGGGAACGAGGAGATCCAGGAAGTGTCCCTTGGCGTTCTCCGGCACCTTCAGGTCAGAGTCCACCTCCTCTCCCTCGGTGAAGAGGTCCCCCTTCTCCAGGGCGTTGCGCTCATGACGGGCCATGGGGCCAAAGTCCATCTTCAGGAAGATGATGCCCAGGATGAAGAGGAAGGTGAGGAGGGAGTAGAAGTTGTAGGGGATGGCGTGGATGAAGAGCTGGATGCCGTTGTATCCGGTGCCCTTGGTGAAGTCGGAGACGGCGGCGGCCCAGCTGGAGATGGGGGCGATCATGCAGACGGGGGCGGCGGTGGCGTCAATGAGGTAGGCCAGTTTGGCCCGGGAGATGCGGTTGGCGTCGGTGACGGGACGCATGACGCTGCCCACGGTGAGACAGTTGAAATAGTCGTCGATGAAGATGAGAATGCCCAGGAGGAAGGTGGTGAGGCAGGCCCCCGCCCGGCTCTTCACGTTCTTGTGGGCCCAGCGCCCAAAGGCCGCTGCCGCCCCGGTGCGGGTGATGAGGGCGGCCATCACTCCCAGAATCACCAGGAAGATGAAGATGCCGGCCCCGCCGGCTACGGCCTCAATCAGGCCCGTGGAGACCACCGTGTCCATGGCCTTCAGGGGATGGGTGAAGCCGGCGGAGAGGAAGCCGCCGGAGAGAATGCCGATGAAGAGGGAGGAGTAGACCTCCTTGGTGAGGAGAGCCAACCCAATGGCGATGATGGGGGGAACCAGGGCCCAGAAGGTCCGGACAAAGGGACTGGCGGGGGCCGCCGCCGCTTCTTCCACCGCCTCCGTGACAACGGCGGCTTCCTGCCCTAGAAAGTCGGGAGCGAAGGCGAGAAGACCCAGGAAAAGAAGAGTCAAGGAAAGGAGGCGGGAGGAAGTTCGGACTTTCATGGGAGAAACCTCAGAAGAGGGAACAGGTAAGGTAGGAGAATGGGGGGGAGGGAGCCAGGAGATGGGGAAGGGTGGGGGGGGCAAAGCGCCCCTCTCCGGGGCAGAAAAACGGGGTAATATACTGTCCGTCAAAGGGAAGGGGATGGAGAAAAAAGAATCTTTGAGGACATTTCCCTCCCGGGGAGACGGGCACAAAAAAGGGGGAGCCCCCCGGAATTTCTCTCGGGCGACTCCCCCAGGGACGTGGGTGTCCGTGTCAGGCGGGGCTAGCGGGTGAAGGTCACCTGGCGCAGTGCGTTGTTTTCGTAGACCCAGGTGTTGCTGTGGTTGCCCTCGT
>JAEDNB010000053.1 GCA_016302725.1 Lentisphaeria bacterium | reverse complement strand
CTCTAGAATCTGTGGCAGGTCAGGCCTTTGCGGCGGGGGTGAAGCGTAGCACAACCCTCGGCGCAAAGGCCCACACGGAAGACACGTCCCGCCCTGGGGGGATCTCCTTTTGCCGGATGTGGATTTTTCTTACGAGGCGGTTTAGGGCGCAGGCTTCAGCGCCTGATATTCTTCCCAAAGTTTCTGGGCGCAATTGGTGGTGACCGTCTGTGCTCCCCGCTCAAAGGCCTGAAGGGCATCCTCCAGTCTGTCCACGGTCCATACATGGACCCCAAAGCCGGCCTCCCGGAGGGTGTGGATAAACTCTTTCGTGATGTTTTCAGGATTGTATTGGACGTCCACGCCGTCGATGGGGGTTCCCTGGACTTTCTTGAGCAAGACATCCGCCGTGACGAGGGGGGAATCCGGTCCTCCGGTCCGTGAGCCCTGGAGAAGATAGACCCGATACTCCGGCAGTTGTTTTTTCAGTTCCAGGCATACCTCCCGCCGGAAGGAGATAAAGAGCATATTCCCGGGGTTGGCTTGCTTTTGGGAGAGGACGATGTCCTTGATATAGGGGACGATTTCCGGTCCATGCTTGACTTCCACATAGATCGTGCGTCCGTCCCGGGCTAGCTCCAGTACTTCTTCCAGCAGGGCGGGGCGTTGGGGGGAGAAGGGGGAGTCCTTCCATTTTCCCCAGCCACCCACATCCAGCGCTTGCAGTTCCTCCCAGGTGACCTCATGGCATTTTTTGGTGCTGGCGCCGCCGGTGGTGCGCTTGAGGTCGCTGTCATGGAAGGTGAAGATGCGGTGATCGGCGGAGAGATAGATGTCGCACTCGAAGCCGAACCCCCGTTCCACGGCAAGCTGGTAGGCGGGTAGGGTGTTTTCCGGGGCATCGGTGGATTCGCCCCGATGGGCGATGAGAGTTTCTGGGGAAGGGGAAGCCGCCAAGGCCACTGTGGCTAAGAGGGGAAGAACAGAACCGAGAGACTTGTTCATAAGGAAATGGGACTTACCCCAAGGAGGGAAGAGAATGGAGGGGGAAGACTATTGTGGACTCCTGTCCATCGAGGACAAGGAAGAAAAGAAACACGAAACAAGGAAGAAAACAATACAGATGAAAAATGTATCGCAACAATTGAAGACGGGGGAAATATAGCCAAATCCAAGAAAATTTCAAGGAGGCCTCCTGGCTTTTCCATTCTGCCCTTCCCCAAATCTTCCTTATATTTATTAAATCTTGTTTATAATGAAGTGGTTATAATGTTTTTTTGATAAGTTCAAGAAAAAAATCCTGCCTTCTGGGCTTTTGCCTTGGCTTCCGGGAAAGGGCTTCCAGAAATAGATACAGTTTGAAAACTGCATCTATTTCTGGAGAGAAGGGGGAGGATCTAGGGATCTGCCCCAGGGGGGGGAGAAGAATCGAAGGGGTAGAGGCTCAAGATGTCCTGGGGATCTACCGTTCTTGGGGGAGATCCTGGAGGGTGTCGGTCCAGGTTTGGAAGGAGCCGTCGTCGTGGAGGTCGAAGAATCGGACCCCGGGGTTTCCATCGTTGTAGGAGTGGAGGGTGACCGCCTTTCCGTATCCCATGCGGATTCCCTGGGCGTCGGTGGCGTCGAAGGTGTTCATATGGTCATGGCCGAAGTATGCCCCCCGGAGGTTTCCCATTTCCTTCCACCACTGGTAGAGAGTCTTTCCCTGCCATGTGTGTTCGGCATCGGTGTAGACCTCCTTCCTGGGAGGGCAGGGAGGTTCCGCCAGGATTCCCGTGATGGCGGGGGAATGGGCCAATTTCAGGAACTGTCCAGTCATGGGGGCCCAGACGCATTCCGGGGGCGTCACCATGTATTTGCCCAGGGCGGGGACCCACTGCATTCCAGTGACGGGGATGCCGTAGGCCTTGACCTCCTCCAGCCACTCCGCCCCCTGGGGCAGGGGCTTCACGTAGTGGCCCAGGGGTTCACTGAAGAAGGCCCCTTCCTCCTCCGGGGCGGCGGGGACGGCCTGGCAGAATTGGGGATGTGCCTCCTCCGTGGCCTCCACGGGGACCAGGACCCCGTTTTCATAGATGTCCCAGGGGATGATGTGCTGGAACCAGAGGCAGGGAAGGTGGGAGGCATGCTCCACATACCATTGGATCTGGTCGCTGCGGCATCCGTCATAGCCGCCGGAGGCGGGGTAGTCTCCCGAGTCCATGATCACGATTTGGAAGGCGGGGGAGCCGTTCCGCTGTAGGGTGATGGCGCCGCTGCCCACGCCGGAGAGGGCGGGGACATCGAAGTCCACGAAGAGGGGGCCCCCCAGTTGGCGGAAGAGGTCGTACTGTTCCTGGCGGGTGAGCCAGGCATCCCCCTTTCTCTCCGAGTCATGGTTGCCGAAGGTGACGGCGAAGCGGACGCCCGCTTCCTGGAAGAGTTCCGTGATGTTCCGGGCCACCTGGGGGAAGGCCTCCTTGTCGCCGAAGGTGTCGGAGTTGTCCCCGGTGAGGATGGCCAGGTCTGGCTTTTCCTTTAGGAGGACCTTTCGAAGGAAGGACATTTCCTCCTCAATCATGGGCAGTTTGTCCTGGAGGTCCGTGACTTGGCAGAAGCGGAAGGGGCGTTTTTCCGGGAAGGGTAGGGAGATGGGGGAGGTCATGGCGCCCATAGGTAGGAAGGGGGGGTAAGGCCAAGGAAGGAGAGGGGAACGCAGCGGCGTACGGGAGGCTCGGGGAAAGGGTTCCCCCCCTTCCTCCTTTGAAGGGATGGCCGGCGGCGTCCTGCGGGGGAAAAAGGCAGTCGGTTCCCCAGCACTCCCATTCCCCCTGGGGAAAGTGACGGTCCCTTCGGGGAATGGGGCGCAGGCGGTGCATTGTGGGGGGGCGGCCCTGGCCGCCTTTCCTGCCTATGGCGGGGAGGCATTCGGAGGGAACCGGACCCCAGTGCGTCAAGGAGGATAATGTAACCGACGGGACCCATGTGGGGGGGGCGCACTGGGCTCATTCCCGGAGAGGGTCCCCGGCGCCACCACGCCAGAAAAGCAAATCAGGCCGGTCCCCATGCAAGAAGCATGGGGACCGGCCTTTGGGTGTCCTATGCGCTCCCGGAGAGGGGGCGGCGGACTCGGGTGCTACGCCTGGGCGGAAGGCGCGGGGGAGGCTTCGGACTTCTTCATCTTGCCAAAGACGGACTTGAGGCCGAAGATGGCGCCCACGGTCACCACCAGGAGGATAATGGACAGGACGGGGCGGTAGAAGAGCCAGGCCAGGGCAATCACCAGGAGGGAGATGGGCAGGGCCAGCAGGAAGGAGACGGCGGAGGTGCCCACGCCCACCATGCGGCCCAGGAAGGGAATGATGCTGGCCAGCACCTGGATGGGCTTGAAGATGGATTCAAAGCCACCGTAAATCAACACGAAGCCCAGCAGGCGGAGAAGCCAGGTCACCAGCTTGTTGGCATTCTGGGCGCTGGTGAACATCTGGTCGGCGGTCTGGATGCCGTCCACCTGGAGGGCCACCTCGCCGGTCTTGGCCTGGTAGGGGGCGAAGGAGTCTCCCACCTGGACGTAGACCAGGGAGATGTCATGGGAGTGCACTACCTTGAAGGTGACGCGGATGTCTCCAATTGCGGGCTCGGAGTCAGGCTGGGACTGGATGGCTTCCTGAGGGGGCTGCGGGGCGTTGGCCGGGGCGTTGGCGTCGCCATTGGCGGGAATGGCGGGAATGGCGGGGATGTTCTTCTTGACAGAGAAGTAGATTTCCTTCTGGAAGGCCTGGGGTTCCTGGTAGGCCTGCCGGAGGAAGGCGGGCATTTCCGGGACCTTGTAGTCGGCGGCCAGCTCCACGTCCACGGCTCCTCCGATGGCGGCAATCTGTGCAGGGGTGAGGCGGAAGGCGCCCACGTTGACCCGGGAGGGGCGGACCGTCTTCTCGGGGATGAGGAGTCTGGTGGGGTTGTCATGGCCCTGTTCCTTGAACTCCGCGGAGGAGATGAGGCTGCTGGACCAGACCTTCTCATAGGTGTAGGTGGTGGTCTCCTCCACCTTGCCTCCCAACTTCTCCTCCTTGGTGGTCTCCTTGTTTTCCTTCCACTGGTAGACCTCCACATGGCGCTCCAGGCGGAGGGCGCCGGGGAAACTCAAGCCAAAGTCGCTGTCTTGGAGGGTCTCCTGGGTGACGGCGGGGGCGCTGAGATGCACCAGCTTTTTCTCGTTGGCCGGATCCACCTTGTCCGCAGAGATGGAAATCACATTGCTGGCGCCTTCCTTCAGCGCCTTGTAGCGCCTGACGGAACGCCCTTCGTTCCACCAAAGCAGGGCTATGCCTGCCAGAACCATGATGATGCCGGTGAGGATGCCCTTCAGGGCCCCTCCCATGCGGGAACCAAAGCCAATGGTGTTTTTCTCGACTACTGCCATGTGCGTCAACCCTCCTTGTTTTCCGGGGTTATTCTTGTGTGTTGCCGTCAGGATTCCGCCTCCCGGGAAAGACAGCGGCTGCCTTTTCCTCCCCTACGGGGGAAGGACGGGGCCGGGTGGGACGGGATTCGCCGTGGAATACGCCCGCGCCAGGGAAAATTCCAGGGGGCGGGCGAAATTTTCAGGAAGAAAGTCCGGCAGCCATAGGGGAGCCGGGGGGGGGTTATTCCACCGGGGTCAGGGGAGTTCCCTGGGCGTCGGCGGGATTGGCGACGATAATCTGGTCAACCCAGATTCTCTCTACATTGGGATTGATGACGGGGGCGCCGTAGAAATAGGTCGCCCGGTAGAAATTGGAGCGTCCCAGGTAGATGGCCTTGTATTCCGGGCCGGCCAGGCGCTGGGCCGTGGCCTGGGTGAGGGCCTCCGGGCCGTCGGGATAGTTCCCGAAGGTCATGGCCACGCCTTCGGCGGGGTGCCCCGGCTTCAGGTCGCACCGGACGGAGAGGTAGACGTCGAAGACGCCCTGGGGGAGGTTCCGGATTTGGAGGAACCATTCGTGGTGGGTGTTGGGCATGGTGATGGCTATGCCGCCGTCCGCCTGGGGATCCTTGTCCACCTCGATGGTGCGTACGCTGGTGGCATAGGGCTTGCCCCCCAGTTCCTCCACGTTCCATCCCCAGCATCGGAGGCCCTCCGGAAGCCCCTGGGGCCGCTTGGTGGCCAAGGGGGTGTCGGGGAGGACGAAGGCGTGCTGGAAGGCGCTGCGAAGCCTGGCTCCCCACCCTTTGGCGGTGACGGACACGTTTTCGCTCAAGGAGGCGACACCGCTTTCCTTCAGGTGCTTCAGGGTCCAGTCGCAAAGCGCCAGGGGGTCGACCTCCCGGAGGGGGGCCAGCCGTTCCTCCGGGGGGAGGATGAGGAGTTGCCGGTCCAGGAGGTCCATGGTGATGGGGAGGGCTGCCAGGGCCATGCGGGGGCCGTAGACGGGGTCGTCGCCGCACGCCCTGGCGGCCTGGTAGAGGCTTTGCCAGACATCGGAGAGCTCCTGGTCGCTCATCCAGGAGCGGGTGCTGTCGGCGTAGCAGTTGTCCGTGGCCTCGGGATGTGCCTGGGCCAGGGAAGTGACCGTTTCCAGGTATTCCATCACGGCGGGGGCGCCGGGGCCGTAGAAGGCCTCGCAGAATTCCCGGACGAGGGTGGCGTCGTCGGCGTCGGGGTCCCAGAGGAGTCGGGAGAGGAGGTAGACCCGGAGGTCGGCCAAGTCGGCGGCGGGGCCTCCGGCGTTGAAGGCGCCCTGCTGGAAGATGTTGATGGCGTTGCAGTCTCGGAAGAGCCTGGTGTCCTGGGCCAGGGCGCCCCAGTTGGGATGGGGCAGGTAGTATTTGGTGAAGTCGGTGACGTAGTTCCAGATGAGCATCTTGTTGGCGACCTGGCTCCACTGGCGCAATTCCTGGAAGAGCTTCTGGTTCTGGGGGGATTCCAGGGGGAAGAAGGAGCATGCCTCGATGCTGCAGTAGCGGATGGCCACGTTGGCCCTGGGGCGGATGGTCCTGGGGGGCTGCCGGGTATAGTTGTAGGCCAGGGTGTCCACGTAGACCTTGGGGAACTCCTTCTCCACGGCCTCCGCGACCTGGTTGACGCAATCCAGGAGGAGGTCGGTCTGGTTGCCGTGTCTTTCCACGAAGGCGGTGCAGTCGGGGCAGACGCAGAACCTCTTGTTGTCATTCTGGGAGACGGAGATGAAATGGCTCTTCCCGCCATCCTCCCGGAGGGCCTTGAGCACCTGGCGGGTGAGTTCCTGGCGCATTTCCTGGTTGGTGAGGCACAGTTGGCTCATGGAACCAGCGTCCCGGAACCCGTCCCGGTAGGCGAACCATTCAGGATGCTTCTCGAAGTGGCTCTCCGGGATGAAGCGCTCCATGGTGTGGACAAAGCCGATGATGGAGTCCCCGCCTCCCCACTCCTCGGGGACGGCGCAGAAATTGTTCCTGGACTTGACCCTGAAGGCAGGGTCCCCTGTCAGGACGCTTTGGTAGAAGGCGACCCGGGTGATGAAGGGGGGGGCGTAGCGGAAGGCGGTTCCCGGGGGAGGGAGGGCCAGCGCCCCCGGGGTCTTGGGAAGCCGTTCGCACTCCGCGGTGAAGAAGCGCGCCCCGTATTCCCGCTCCAGGAACTCGAAGACGGCGTAGAGGGTGCCCCGGGTGCCTTCGCCGGCAATCCAGAGGGTCCCCGCCTCGTCCACCCGGTAGAGGACTTCGTCGGGCTTCAGGTCGTTCCAGGAATCCAGCCCCAGCGCCTGGAGGGCCTGGTCGCTCTTTCCCAGGCGGATGGTGGAGGCGGGGTCGGCGGCCTGCGGTTCGGTGCCGACGGCCACGGAGAGGGGGGCTCCGCTCAACCGGGGGAGATATTTCTCCAACTGGGCGGCGGCGGTCTTTTCCGGCGCGGTGGGCTGCGGGGGTAGGAGGATGTGCATTTGCGCGGCCAGAGACAGGCAGAGGAAGACGGACAGGAGGGCGGAGAGGCGTGCCATGGTTGGGAAAAAGAGGGGTGGGGCTTGGGGGAGGAGTCGTGGGGGCGGGCCATCCCGCCTTTTCACGGAGCCGGGGAGGAAAAGTCGGGGTATTCCCGCTGGAGGTTTTGCCGGAGCTCCTGGGCGGTCTTGCTGTCACCCAGGGCGTCCTTGGCGGCGGCGGCGATGAGGTAGCAGCGGGGGGAGTAGACAGGGTGGTGTCGCAGGATGAAGCCCTGGGTGGCGGCGGAGAAGGCCTCGTCATAGGCCTTCAGGTCCAGGAGCGCCCGGGCCAGGGCCCAGGTGGCGCGGGGCAGGCTGTCCGGGAGCAGCACGTCATCCCGCCCGTCCGTGGATTGCGCCTCATGCCGTCCGGCCAGGGCCTGCTTGGCGTAGGTCAGGGCGGCGTCGGCGCGGTTTTCCAGGATGGCCAGCTCCGCCTGGAAGGCGAGTTGGTCCACGGAGGGCAGGTCGCCCTGGGCATTCCTCAAGTCGGCGACGGCCTGGAGGGATTCCCGGCAGAGGGCGAACTGTCCTGCCTGGAACTGGGCATCCGCCAGCCGGAGGAGGAGGTCGGGCTTTTCCTGGGGGGGGCATTCCCGGTCGTCCAGCAGGGCCCGCAGGGCGCGCTGGGCGTTGACGAAGTCCCTCCTGGCATGCCGTTCGCCGGCGATATGCCCCAGGAGGGTACGGGAGAGGGGTTCGGGAGGGGAGAGGCGGAAGAACTCCTCCAGGTAGGGGACGGCCTCCTGGGGGCGCTTGAGGTAGTAGAGGAGGGCGAGGATGTCCGGCAGGGTCTCCCGCCGCATCTCCTGGGGGGTCTCCCCCCTGGCCAGGAGGTCCTGGTAGTCCTTCACCGTATCCTCGTAGCGCTTTTGGAGGCGGTGGACTTGGGCCTTTCGCAGGAGCCACTGGGGGGCCTGGGCGGGGGAGCAGAGGGGGAGGAGGCGGAGGAGGGTCTCCTCCACTTGGGGCAGGGCCTTTGCCTCCAAGGCGAAGAGGTAGCGCAGTTGGAGGAGCCGCATCTGCTCCTCCCGGTTTTCCTTGCCCTGGAGCAGTTGGTCCACCAGGGGGAGGGCCCTGGGGTCGTCGGGAATCTTCACCAGGATGGGGAGGGCGGTCTCCTGGAAGAACTCCTTTCCCAGGAGAGCGCCCTGGGGGGTGTCGGGGGCCTTCCGGGCCAATTCTAGGCAGAGGTCCGCCGCCTGGCGGTATTCCCCCTTGGCCTCCCGGAGTTTCACCAGGGCGAGGGCCGCCCGCTGCCAGGGGGCGGGGTCGCCGGCCGCCAGCCTGGGGAGGAGGCTTTCATAGAGTTGGATGGCCTCTTCGGTGCGTCCCAGGGCCTCCAGGGCGGCGGCGCGGCAGAGGAGGAGCTGCTCCAGGTCCTGGGCCTGGGGATAGGCCTGGGCATAGCGCTGGATTTCCTCGGCGGTCTCCCCGTGGCGCTTCAGGGCCTCCAGGCAGTAGATCCGGGAGGAGAGGGCCTGCTGCCTCCTGGCGGGGGAGGCCTCCTGGTCGTCGGCCACCTGCTGCAAGAGGGGAAGCGCTTCCTCCCAGCGCCGCAGCGCCATGTTGGACTGGGCGGCCAGCCAGGTCAGTTCCCGGTCCTGGGGCTCCTGGCTGGGATAAAGCCGCCGATAGTCCTGGAGCCGCTGGAGATATTCCTCGTGCTTTCCCAGGGCATAGAGGCAGGAGAGCAGGTTCCTGCGCACCTCCCGGGCGCGGGGGTCCTCCGGATACTCCGAGAGGAAGGCGCCGTAGACGGAAAGCGCCTGGCCGTAGTCCTGCACAGGCGGCAGGAAGGCCAGGTAGCCCGCCGTGAGCAGCAGTTCCTGGCGCAGGGCGTCGGGAAGCCCCTTCAGCGAAAGCAGGGGTTGGTGCATGGACAGCGCGGCGGCGGAATCCCCCTCGTTCTGGCGCATGATGGCCAGGTACTGCCTGGCATAGACCCGGGGAAGATGGGTGGCGTCCAGGGGGCGGGAAACCAGCTTGCGCAACTCCGTGCGCGCCTCCTTCTCCCTGCCCAGGGTGGCCAGGCAGACGGCAACCCGGTATCTCGTCTCCTCCTCCTCGGGGGAGTCCTGGGGAAGGCTCCCCAGGAGTTCCTGGTAGACCGCCAGGGCCTCGGCGGGATTCCCCGTCTCCTGGAGGCACCGACCCAGGCACCGCATCAACTCCCGGCGGGAGGGGCTCTGGGGAAAGTCCTTCAGGTGCAGGCGGATGGCCTCCGAGGCCTCGGAGGTCCTCCCCAGGGACAGAAGGCTCCGAATCCGCCACATCTCCACCTGCTCCCGGTAGGGATGCCCGGGATAGCGCCGGAGAAAGCCGTCCGCCTGGAGGACGCACTCCCCATGGAGTCCACGCGCCTCCAGCCCCTGGATGAAGGCGACGGATTCCTCCGGGGAGAGGAGCCCGTCCTGGGGCAGGGGGAGGTCCTGGGCGGGAAGGGAGAGGGCGAGCCAGAGGAGCCCGGCGATTCCCGGCAGAAGGAGCGCAAGGAGGGGGGGGCGTTTCATTCCTGGGGCGTGACGGTGGCGAGGGCGATGTTCCAGACATCCGCCTCACGGCAGAGGTCCATGACCCGGAGCAGGGATTGGACGCTGGTTTCCCGGTCCGCCCGCAAGATGATGGGCTGGTCCTGGAAGGCGACGGAAATCTGGCGGAGGAGTTCCAGGGCGGTTTCGTCGGCGTAGGGCTGCCCGTTGATGTGGATTTGCCCCTCCTTGTCCACGTTGAGAATCAATTCCCCGATCTGCCTCTGCTGCTCCTGGGCGGTCTTGGCGGTGGGGACGGTGATGTCGACCTGCTTCTCCCACTGGGCGAAGACCGTGGCCGCCATGAAATGGATGAGGAGCAGGAAGACAATGTCCAGCATGGGGGCCATGGGGAAGCCCCCTCCCCGCTCCTGGATGTTCTTGCGGAAGTTCATGCTTTCCTAAACCTCCGCAGCACGCTTTTGCACTCCCCCTCCACCTGGGCGGCGAGCCGGTTGAGGCGCCCCCGGAAAAGGGCGTAGGCGGCCAGGGAGAAGATGGCGATGACGAGTCCGCCGAAGGTGGTGAACATGGCCTGGGAGACGCCGCTGGTGAGGTTGCTCACCTTGTTGGCCATGGCCAGCTGGGTGTCCAGGGCCAGGAAGGAGACCATCATTCCCCAGACGGTCCCCAGCAACCCCACCATGGGGGCGATGCTGGCCACGTCCATGAGGTATTGGAGCCTTCCCCAGAGGAGGGAGGTCTGCCGTGCGCCCTCCTCCTCCATCGCCTGCCGTGCGCCCTCCAGGCCGTTCTCCCTTTCCTGGACGGCGGCCAGGACGGCCTTGGCGGCCAGGGAGCCGTCCTTGGCGGCCAGTTCCTGCAGCTGTTCCCAGTCCCCCGCCTCCGCGGCATCCTGGGCGGCGCGGATGAACTTGGCGGGGGCCAGGACGCCTCGGCGGAGGGTCAGGCAGTAGTAGAGGACCAGCATGACCGCCACCAGGGAGAGGAAGACCAGGACGTACATGAGGTCTCCGCCCTTGACGATGAGGTCCTTGGCGGTGATGGCGGCGGTCTCCGCCTGGGCGGCATCCTGTGCCGGGAGGAGGAGGGGGGCGGCGAAGGCGGAAAAGAGAATGGGGAGGGCTCTCATGGGGGTGGCGTTGGGGAGGGGGCCGTACGGGGCGGCGCGGGGGGGAATAGGGGGATCAGGGGGTCCTTGCGTCGGGGGCGGCGCCTTCGTCCCCGCTGGCCTCTTCCTCCTGGCGCCGTTTGAGATGGCGCGGGGTGGCGATGGCCCCCAGGGCGTAGGTTGCGGTGAGGACGGCGATGAGCAGGAGGAAGGCGTGGGTCCATCCCTTCTTCACCAGGGCGAAGCAGGTGATGAAGATGATGGCGATGAGGAAGCTGATGCGCAGTCCCCGGGGGATGGAGGGCCAGAGGTCCCGGCCAAAATGGCGGTAGGGGATGTGGGAGACCATGAGGGCCCCGGAGAGGACCACCAGGGCGGCGCAGAGGAAATGGGCGGCGGTGCTGGGGGAGAGGAGCATGAGCATGGCGGCGGCCCCTGCCAGCAGTGCCCCTGCGGGGGAGGGCATCCCCTGGAAGATGCCCTTGGGAAGGATCTGGGTGGGATGGAGGAAGCGGCGGAGCCGGAAGAGGACGCAGCCCAGGTAGAAGAGGGCGATGAAGGGGGCGAGGAAGGAGAGGAGGGGGTTTCCGGAATGGCGGAGGATGCGGAAGATGATGCTTCCGCAGGCGAGGCCGAAACTGGTGCCGTCGGCGATGTCGTCGTAGAGGGCTCCCCTGGGGGTGGAGCCGAATTTCCGTGCCATCTTGCCGTCGAAGAGGTCGAAGAACTGCCCCAGGAAGATGACCACGAAGGCGAGGACGTAGATTTTCCCCGGGGGATTGGCCCAGGCGATGGCGGTGGCCAGCAGTCCGCAGAGGAAATTGAGGAGGGTGAGGGAGTTGGCGTAGTATCGGCTGGGGATGGCCTTGCAGTAGAGGGAGAGGAAGGCCAGGATGACGCAGGCGATGGTCATGGCGTCCACCACTTCCT
>JAEDNB010000052.1 GCA_016302725.1 Lentisphaeria bacterium | reverse complement strand
ATCTCTAGAATCTCTAGAATCTCTAGAACCTCTAGAACCTCTAGAACCTCTAGAATCTCTAGAATCTCTAGACCCAATCATTCAGGTTTTGTAACTATTCAGAACCCCGTCGCATGAGCGTGCCCTGGGGGTGAACATGATACGGATTTAAGAGACGACACACCAGGGGTCATCCTCTACACCCAGAGAGGGGGCATTGCGAGAAACGATTCCTCACGGGGGGCATACCTGGTCCACTCGTATTATTTGTGTTTCTGGGACGACTTTGGTTATCCTTCGGAAAGTCACGGTTTAGAGGGAGGCGATGAAGTCGCGTGAGCGTTGTCGGAGTGGTTGGAGCCTTGGTTGGATGGCGTTGTAGTCGATGGGGGTGTGGAGGAGTTTGGTGGCCTTGTCGCGGTCATCTTGGTTGGCGATGCGGTCTTGGAGTCCGAGCAGGGTGAGGATGTTTTCGATACGGTCGAAGCGTTTGTTTTTGGCGGAGGGGGTTGCGATAAAGGGGCGTTGGAAGACGAGGGAGAACATGACAGCGTGGAAGCTGTCGGTGATGATGAGGGGGGCGTTTTGGATGGCGGCGAGGTAGTCAGGGATGGAGGTGGCGAAGGGGCGCTGGATGCCAGGGGTTGGGAGTCGGCGTTGCCGGGTGGTGATGATGCGTGCGGGCTGGCGGGCCAGTTTGGCCAGGTGGATGAGGAGTCGTCTGTGGTGGGCGGTCTCGTCGAGGAAGATTCCGGTGATGGCGGGTTGGCAGTCTTTGGCCTCGGCGAGGAGGGGGTCGAAGATGTGTGGGTCGGCGGCGAGGACGGGGTCGAGGACATGGAGTGCGTCTGGTCGTCCCAGTTGTCGGCAGATGTCCAGTCCGCTCTCCTCTCGGACGCTGATGAGATTGAAGCGTTTGAGGAGAGTGCGCATGGTTTGCTGGATGTCCTGGGGGAAGGCGCGTTCGGTGCCTTCCCCGAAGCTGGCGGCGTAGGAGCAGGTCCGGAGGGAGTCTGGGACGCCTTCGAGGAAGTAGTTTTGCCAGGCGCTTCCAGTGATGTCCGGGTTCCAGACCTGGTCGCTGCCGACGACGATGGTGTCGAGTCCGTCTGTGAGTTGTGCGATGGTATCGGCGCGTTTGGCGGAAGAGTGGAGATGGCGTGTCCGGAACTGCTGGAAGGCACGGTACTGGGCGCGTTTGCGGAACTTGTACCAGGGTGGTGTGGGGATGTTCAGGAAGGGTGGGACGAGGTCTAGGATGGAGATTTCCGCCCCGGGATTGCATTGGGCGAGGGTGTTTTGGAGGGCGTAGGCCTGGAGGACGGCGCCGAAGTTGAGTGGCCGGTGGAAGGTGAGGATGCCGATGCAGCGATGGGGGGCGTGCGGGTTGGCGAAGTCGGGATTTTGCCTGAACATCGAGAGTTGCTGGTTGCGGAGATTGAGAATGCGTTTTTTGTCCCGGCTGGGATAGAGGATTTCGAAGGGGAGCTTGCCTACCAGGAGCCGGCGATAGGTTCCGCCGTAGAGGAGTTTCAGCAGGGGCCAGGGGAAATGCTGGCAGGCGAAGGGCAGGAGGCGTTTAAGGGGATGGTCTCCATGGGGTTGCAGGCCGTTGTAGAGGCGTGGGTTGCCGGCTGTTGCCTCGGCGAGGGAGACAGGATGGAGGCAAAGATAGTCCTGGGCCTCCTGCAGGAGCGTTTCCCCCTGGGGGGAGTTTGCGAGGACGATGGACATTCCCTCCTGGCGGCGTTCCGGGAAGCGCCGTGGATGCCAGAAGTCGCCCATGGTGAGGTCAGCCTGGCGTGGCAGCCGGGCGAAGGGGCAGTGATGGCAGGCGTGGCGAAGCAGCAGGGCGTCTGTGAAGCCGGAATAGAAGGGGGAGCGTTTCAGGGGGAGGCGGAACATCTGCCCTGTTTCCTCCTTTTGTCCGAGGAGGGCGTGGGAACTTTCCCAGGAGCGTGATTTGTCTCGGAAGGAGAGGAGCCTGATGCCATACTGGGAGCATTCGCGTTTCAGGAAGGCTGGCGAAGGCGTGCCGGCGCAGATGACTTCACAGGTGACGACTTGGCCTTGGGGGAGCCGTAGGGAGTGGAGGAAGCGTCGAAGGGCGGCGAGTTGGCAGGGCGTGCCGGTCACGAGGAAGCGCTTGCCCTGGGGGATGGCCTCGGCCAAGTGAGGCAGGAGTGAAGCGATGGAGGAGGGAAGATACTTGGAGCCCCTCATGGGGGCGAGTTCATCCAGCGTTGACGCCAGGCGATAGGTTGCGTCACCATGTTCAAGGCAGACTCCTGCCACGAACCACCCTCGCTGGAACGCGGCCTGCGCCAATCCGGTGAAGGCGCCGCCCGAGGTGCTTTGCCTGACGATGTCGGGGCGACGGTGCCAGGCCGCGTAGGCTGCGGGCAACGTCTGGGGGGCGTCAGGCGGAGCCTCCTGGAGCATTGGACATGCCTTGAGACAAAGGCCGCAGGAGATGCAGGCCTCGCGATTTCTTACCTGAACGTAGGAAAAGCCGGCGCCGTCTGTGACGGTTCCCAGGACGTCCCGAGGGCAGAGGGAACGGCAGACCCCGCAGTTGATGCAGGATGACGAGTCAGGCAGACGGAGGCAACTGGGAGAGGCAGGGGAAGGGCGTGTCATGGATAGGCTTTCCTTGTCAGTCATTCCGGCTGGACGCCGACCTGGTCTGGGGGAGTGTCTTCGGGCGTGGGAGGAGCCGCGTCGTGTCCAGGGGGGGGGAGCGGAGGCGCCGCCAGGGGCGCAGCATCCTCGCGCTTCCGCTTGCCGCCAGGCAGTGTTCCCCTTCCGTGATTTTCCGTCCCCCGCGTTTCCCGCCGTCGCCTGCGCCTCCGCTGCCCTGGGGGATCCAGGACAGCTCCTGTTGTCTCCTTGGTTCCGGGAAAGGCCCCAAGGAGACCATGCTGCGGGACTCTGCCAACGATGGCCAGGTTGAACGTTTTATCCCCGTTGGCTGTCCTTTCCCGTGTCAGGCAGGGGGAGGGGAAGAGTCGACAAGCGAGGCAGAAGGCCGGGCGTTTCCCCTGGTGTGCGGCTTCTTGCCCGTCCCTTTCCTCCCATTGGGGGCGGGGCATTCATCCAGGAGGAGATGGGCTAGAATTCCAGTTTGAAGGAATTCTGTTCCAGGGTAAGGGTTTCCGTCTTTGTGCAGTAGGTGCCTCCGACGACTTTGGCGGGGGTGAGGCACAGGGGATGGGGCAGGCGGATGCGGAGGGTGGGGACCTTCCGTTCCAGATGGACCGTGCCTTGGATGGCATTGTCCTGGCGGAGCACATCCAGGTCGAGTTTTCCGAAATGGGTGTGCAATCCCTGGATTTGGATTCTCTTTCCCTCCTCCATCCAGGCCCGGGGGATTCCCTTCAGGAGGGTCAGGCCGCCCTTTTCTTCCAGGGCCAGCATCCAACGGCACTGCATGAGGAACCATCCTTCCTCATGGGTCTTGTGACTGCTGATGTGGAAGTAGTGTTCCCAGAAGGTGTAGGTATGCCGGTCCTGGAGGGAGACCAGCTGGTTGTAGAAGCACTTCAGGAAGAGTTTGGTTTCGCCCCGTTTCAGATGGGCGATATCGTGGCGGAAATAGTAGGGCTGGGTGGGGCCGGCGTTTTCCCGGAAATGGGGATGCTGGTGGCTTTGGAGAATCAAGTCCGCCAGGACATCGTGTTCGGGGAGGGCGTCTGTGAGGAAGAGGGCCATGGCGCCGGAGTCCAGTCGGCCGAAGATGGTGCCGTGGCTGAACCATTCCCCGCCATCGGCGTGATAGGCCACGTTTCCATTGGCGCCTGGCCAGGGGCCCAGGGCGGGGGTCCAGCTGCCGTCCATCAGGGGGACGAGGGGGGATTCCATGGCGGATTGCTCCAGCCCACGGCGGATGTCTTCCTTGTATTGGGCGGCGTCCTGGGCCAGTTCACGGGCCAACTGGGGGGAGAAGGGGGGGAGGACCTCCGCCAGGCCGGCAATGCCCAGGTAGATTCCCGCATTCAGGAAGAAGGCGCAGGTATTGTCGTCGGGGTCCGAGGACTTTCCGGCGACGAGGCCTCCGATGGCCTGGGCCTCCCTGCGTTGGGCGAGGAGGAAGCGGGCGGACTTTTCCACCTTGGGGAGGATGCTGCGCATCCATTCGTCGTTCCGGGTGGTCTTGTAGTGTTCGGCGACGCACCAGAGCACCGGGCCGGTTTCGCTGCCGTAGTCGGCGAAACTGTTGATGTACCCCCGTTCATCCTGCCGTTCCAGGAACCATTGGAGGCCGCGTTCCACATCCCGGTGAAGGCCCATGGAGTCCAGGAAGAGGAGGATGGGGCAGGATTCCGTGCCGATGGGGGGGTAGACGCCCACGGTGGGCAGGAGGGGGCCGTCTCCCTCCGCCTTTCCCGAGGTGGTCAGTTCCAGGTGGAGGACGCCTGCCTGGATGCGTTCCTCGATGGGGGGTTCGGGCAGATGGATGACGGCGCTCTGGGCGTCCCAGGCCTTCCAGTATTGGATGGCGCCCTGGAGATGCCGGGCGTAATCCGCCGTGAGAAGCCTTTCCGCCCTCTGTGGCGGGAGGCAGGAGTGGAGCATCTTCCAGTCGAAGACCACCTTTCCCCGGGCGGGAATCAGCACCGCCATCTCCCGCTGGGGGGTGGGCTGTCCATCCAGGTTGCAGACGCAGACAACCCCATGCTCCCCATGGTGCAGCATCCCGTTCTGCAAAGGGGCGTCCTCCACGGAGAGGTGGGGGACCCGGTAGAAGGCGTAGGCGGGCACGTCGGTGACGTTGACGGCCTCCACATGGAGCCAGCACACCATGGCGTTTTCCTCGTCTCCCAGGGAGGCCTGCCTGGGGGGCTGGGGGAGGGAGTCCTTTTCCGCGGGGGTGAGGTTTGCTCCCAGCATGCAGGAATAGGCCTGGATGGGGTCGGTTCCGCCGGCCTTCAGGTCCGCCGGGGAGAGGGGACCCTTTTCCCGGGTGGCGAAGAAGGTCATCTCATAGTTCACCGTCTGTTCGTATTGGGTGACATGGAGGATGGGGAGGTGGCCTTCGTGGAGGCGTCGGGTGACCCGTGGGCATCCGTGTGCGCCGGGGCCGACCTCGAAGATGAAGCGCATGGGCTCCCCGGTGTCCGGGAGGCATCGGGGGGCGTCGTGGTTCCAGACGGTGATTTCCCCCCACGTGCCCAGGTCCACATAGACATGGCGGTTCACGCGGAAGAAGCGGGTGTCCCGGGCCACGCCCAGCCAGACGGGCACATCCTGGTCCTTGGTGCTCCTGGCGCAGGCCCCCTCGTAACTCTCCTCCGGCTCCCTTTCCATGCGCCGGGCATCCGTAAGAAGCCCCTTGTCCTGGATTTCCGCGACAACCTGGGCGTAGGAGCGGGAATCGTCCCCGGTGGTGACGGCGCATTGCGCCAGGGGATACCAGAGGGGGGATTGCCGGGAGACGTCCCGCAGGAAGAAGGTGAAGGGGTGTTCTCCCCGCATCACCCGCACCAGGGTGGGGAAGTCTCCTGGGGCGATTTGGGCGTCCTGGATTTCGGCTTCCAGGGAGGTGGCCTCCTCCGGGATGTGGGGGGAGCCGGCGAGGGTGCCTCCCCGCAGTTCGAGGTGTCCGGGGCCGCAGGGAGTCTGCCAGAGGATGCGAATGTTCATGGGAGGCTTTTTGGGGTGTGTGCGGGGTGGGGCTCTCTAGGGGAGGATTTCCTGGGCGGTTTCGGCCTGGATTTCGGGGGGGATGCGGTATTTTGGGGGAGCGCCCTTGGCCAGGGAGCAGTGGAGGAGCCCATAGGGGGTGGGCAGGTCGATTTCGGCCCATTCCAGCCCCAGCAGCCTGGGGGTCAGGCGGATTTTGCGGAAGGCGGGTTCCTGCAGCTCCAGTCCCAGGAGCCGGACGGGGAGTTGGTATGCGGGGGTTCCTGCCCAGGCGTGGGAGTAGTCGAAGGCGTAGTCTGGCTGAGGGGGGAACCAGCCTTCCTTGAGGCCCTTGGGGCATTCCCTGGCCAGGGGGATCCACTTCCGCAGGATTTCCATGCCGTATTCGGGGAAGAGGCCGGTCTTCTCCAGGGCCTCCAGGGTGAAGTGCATGAAATAGGGCTGCTCCTCGGGAAGCCCGCTCTCCCTTGTCCGGCGCATCAGCGCCTGGGCTTCCTCCCCTTCCACCAGCCCATAGAGGGCGGCCAGGACGTTGGCGTGGCGGGAGTAGTGCCGTCGGGGGGGATTTTCAGGGAGATAGAAGGTGACCTGTGGGGAGGGGGTGTCCTCTCCGTCGAAGAAGAGCCCCCTCTCTTCATCGTAGAGGCGGGCGCGGCAGGCCTTGGCCAGGGCGGCGGCCCATTCCCTGGCCTCCTGTGCCTCCTGGGAGAACCCCAGAAGGGAGAAGAGGGCTGCCGCATTGTGCAACGCCCCGTGGAGGAAGGCGTTCATGACTGTCTGCCCCAGGTATTTTGGGGGATGGTGCAGGGAGAATCCCTCCACCACCAGCCAGTCCACGAACATATAGTCCGGGGGATTGACCAGGAGGCAGTCCTGGTCAAGGTAGGAGCGGAAGCGCCGGAGGAGGAGGCGGAGTGCCGGGAGGCATTGCCTCACCAGGGTGAGGTTGCCTGTGAAGCGGTAGACATCCCGGAGCCACTGGACCCAGATCAGGCTGTAGGAGGTGTGGAAGAGGCGCCCGTCATTGGCCTCCAGCATCTGGGCGGTGCGCCGCAGGTCGAACTCCGCCAGCCCCATGTCTCCATAGGTGCCCAGGGTCATGAGGGTTTCGATGTAGTAGTCCCCTGTGCAGGCCAGGGGCTCCTGGTGCTTGGGGCTGTCCAGATGGAGATTCTGCCGGCAGATGCGCAGGGTCCATTGGCAGACTCGGTAGACGTCCTCCAGCCCCTGGTCGCTGCACCGGAAGGCCCCCTCCTGGCGGGCGGGAAGGCAGGTCTCCACCAATCCCGGGAAGAGGGTAAGGGAGTTGTGGGGGGAGGGGTTTTCCACCTCCAGGAGGTATCCGCCCACGCTATGGCAGACGGTGGCGCGGAAGGAATCCGCCGGGGAGGCCAGGGAGATGGACAGGTTGTCGTGGGGATTGGAGGGCTCCTTTTCGAAGCACTGGAGGGTCACCTGGCATGGGCCGTCCGCCCGCAGGGTGGGATAGCCGCAGTAGATTCGGGGAAACACCACCGTGAAGCGCTTCCTGGTGCGTGGGGGGAGGGAGAGCCCCTCTTCCCCCAGGGGGAAGACCCTGGTTTCCTGGCGGGGAGGACGGGGGGAAAGGGTGACGGGGCGGGGCAGGGGGATGGGGACGGCGGGGGCCCAGGGGGAGGGGGGGAGGGCTCCATCGTAGCGCTCCTCTTCGGCATAGGCGCACAGGACCCTGGCCTCCCATTGGCCATCGGTGACCAGGCTTTCCCGGGTGCCGTCTTGGTAGAGGAGGTCTGCCTTCAGCCAAAAGCCCCCCTGCCCCAGGGAGATGTCGCACAGGGCCAGGGGCCCCAGGCGCACCGTTGCCTCCAGCAGCACGCGGTCCGTTCCGTCCCCTTCCCAGAGGCAGCACTCCCCATACCAGGGCATTCTGCGGGGCATTTCCAGCCAGTCTCCCCCAAAGGTGGCCGGTCCACTGCATAGGTATTGGCCATTGGCGGTGAGGCGGTAGGCGGTGTCCCCGGAGACGGCCACCAGGAGCCGGCACAGGGGTTTGGCGAGGGGGAGGCTCCGCCGGAACTGGGCCACGGTGTAGCGCTGCCCCTGGGGGACGCGCTGGTCGAAGGTGGTATACAGCCGGGTGGCCTGTCGTTGTGGGTGGAGGCCTGGGTCAAGCCAAATCCATTGCGCGTCCATGGAAAGGGGAAGGAGGGGGAGGGGGGAAAAACAAGAGGCGGCAGGCCACATTCCAAGGGAGGAAATGCCGGCCTGCCGCGAGAGGGGGCGGGGAAGCAAGCGAAGGGAGGGAGAAGCGCCTGGCGCTCCGCAGTGCCTAGGCATGCGCCTCTGGGGCGGCAGGCGCGCGCCTGTCATCCCCATCCACGCATGTCCAGGCGCCTCCGAGGCACTAGTTCTCCAGTTCCTCCACCGCGAAGCAGACCGGTGGCTGAACCATGTCCCCATCCTGCCGGATTTCGTTCAAGGCGCCATCCATGGAGGATTGGCTGGCCTTCTCCGTGAGGAGGAGCATGGGGACCGCATCCTGCTGGGCGTCCTTCTCCCGCTGGGAGACGGAGGCAATGGAGATGCCGTGCCCCGCAAAGACGCCCGCGATGCGGGCCAGCACCCCGGCCTTGTTGCGGACCTGGCAGCGCACATAGAAACGGCTGCGGATTTCATCCTTGGTGGCCAGGCGCAGGGAGGGGGCGTAGACAGGGAAGGGCTCCACCCGGCGCTGGCAGCCGTGACGGTGGTTGAGGGCCAGGTCCACCAGGTCCGCCACCACGGCGCTGGCGGTGGCGGCGCGTCCCGCCCCCCTGCCATAGTACATGGTCGCCCCCACGATGTCCCCTTTCACCCACAGGGCATTGAAGACGCTGGAGACATTGCCCAGCAGGGAGTCCTTGGAGACCAGGGCGGGGCGCACGCAGAGCTGCACCTTCTCCCCATTCTTCCGGATGGTGGCCAGCAGTTTGATGCGGTAGCCCAGCTGGGAGGCGTATTCAATGTCCGTCAAGGTCACGTCCCGGATTCCCTGGACGGCGACGTCGTCCAGGGTGAACCACTTTCCATAGACCAGGGAGGCGAGGATGGCGGCCTTGTTGGCGGTGTCGTATCCGTCCACGTCCGTGGAGGGGTTGGCCTCGGCGTATCCGGCCTTTTGGGCGGCCTCCAGCACCAGGGAGAAGTCCGCCTTTTCGTTCTCCATTCGGGTGAGGATGTAGTTGCAGGTGCCGTTGAGGATGCCGTACATGGCCTCCACGTTGTTGGCCACCAGCCCTTCCCGCAGGGCCTTGATGCAGGGGATTCCGCCGCCCACGGAGGCCTCGAAGTAGATTTCGGTGCCATTTTCCCGGGCCAGTTGGAAGAGTTCCTCCCCGCAGAAGGCCAGGAGGGCCTTGTTGGCGGTGACTACGGGCTTGCCCCGGCGGAGGGCTTCCGAGACGAATTTCCGTGCGATGGTGGTGCCGCCCACCAGTTCCACCACCACGTCCACCTCGGGGGATTCGATGAGGGCCATGGCGTCGGGTCCCAGAATTCCCGGCGGCAGTGCGACCCCCCGGTCGGTGGTGGTGTCCAGGTCGGCGACTTTGGTGAGGACCAGTTCCACGCCGGTGCGGCGTGCCATGAGGCCGGAGTTCTTCAGGAGGGTTTCCACCACGCCGGCACCCACGGTGCCGAAGCCGATGACGCCAATGCGAATCTTTTCCATGTCCATAGATTTGTCTTTCGTGTGCGGGGGAAGGGGCTCTACTCTTTCCGGGCGATGTCGTGGTTGTGGTTCCGGAAGAGGAGGACGGTCGGCTTGTGCCCGGCGGCCTCCTGGGGCTCGAAGAGGGCGAAGGCCATGATGGTGACCAGGTCGCCGGCCATGCCGCTTCGGGCGGCGGCGCCGTTCAGGCAGAAGATGCGGGAACCCCGGGGCGCGGGAATGGCGTAGGTCTCGATGCGGCTGCCGTTGTTATTGTTTACAATGAGAATCTTCTCGTAGGGAAGGATGCCGGCCTGTTCCAGGCATTCCTGGTCAATGGCCATGCTTCCCTCGTATTCCAGGTCGGCGGAGGTGACTTCCACCCGATGGAGTTTTGCTTTCAGCAGTTGCACTTGCATAGGTCTGGGGAAAAGGGGAGGCGCCCCTGGCTTCCTGGGAAAATCCAGAGGCGCCTGCCGGGGATTTGCCCTGGGGCAATCCCGCCGGAGGGCATGCCCGCCGCTTCCTTGGCTCCCGGGGGGGGGGAGCCGTGCCGCCGTTGCGGGGGAAGGGCGGGGGATGGGTCGGATTAGGCGTTGGGCTTCTTCGCGTTGGCGTTGATGCGAAGGCGCAGGGCGTTGAGCTTGATGAAGCCGGTGGCGTCCTGCTGGTTGTACACGTCGTCCGCCTCGAAGGTCACCACTTCCGGATCGTAGAGGGTGTAGGGGGAGCGGCGTCCCACGATGAAGCAGTTGCCCTTGTAGAGCTTGCAGCGCACGTCGCCCGTGACGTTCTTCTGGCTTTCGGTGATGGCGGCCTGGAGGAACTCCCGTTCGGGGGAGAACCAGAAGCCATTGTAGACCATGTTGGCGTATTTGTCAATCAAGGAGTCCCGGGCGCTCATGACCTCCCGGTCCATGGTGATGGATTCCATGGCGCGGTGGGCATGGAAGAGGATGGTGCCGCCGGGAGTCTCGTAGACGCCGCGGTCCTTCATGCCCGTGAAGCGGGTCTCCACGATGTCGATGCGCCCGATGCCGTGCTTGCCGCCCAGGCGGTTGAGTTCCCGCATCATGTTGGCGGGGGAAAGGGCCTTTCCGTCCAGGGCGACGGGATTTCCCTTTTCGAAGGAGATGGTGATGTACTCCGGGGTGTCGGGGGCCTGTTCAACGGGAGTGGTCATCACGTGGCACTCCAGGGGGGATTCCACCCAGGGGTCCTCCAGCACGCCGCCCTCAAAGGAGATGTGCAGCAGGTTCCGGTCCATGGAGTAGGGCTTCTTCGCGGTCACGTTCACCGGAATCTTGTGTTCCTTGGCGTAGTTGATCAAATCCGTGCGGGACTTGAAGGTCCAGTCGGAGGAGCGCCAGGGGGCGATGAACTTGATGGCGGGATTCAGCGCGTAGGCGGACAGCTCGAAGCGGATTTGGTCGTTCCCCTTGCCCGTGGCGCCATGGCAGATATACTCGGCGCCCTCCTTTTTGGCGACCTCCACCAGGTGCTTGGAGATGAGGGGGCGGGCGATGGAGGTGCCCAGCAGATACATGTTCTCGTAGATGGCGTTGGCCTGGAACATGGGGAAGATGTAGTCCCGGGCGAACTCCTCCGTCAAATCTTCCACGTAGGATTTCTTGGCGCCGCAGGCCAGGGCTTTTTCGTCAATGCCGTCCAGCTCCTCCGCCTGGCCTACGTCGGCACAGTAGGTGATCACCTCCGCATTGTACTTCTCTTGCAGCCAGGTCAGGATGCAGGATGTGTCCAGACCGCCCGAATATGCCAGAATGACTTTCATGATGGGAAAAAACTGGGGTTGAATCGGATGAAAAACAGAACTGACCCGTCCGGAGGACGGGGGGAAGACCCCCGCGCAGGGGGGTGCCCAAACAAGGACGAAACGCCTAATATATCCTTGCGCGGAAAGACCGGGACGCTCCTCCTCCCTCCCCGGGGATTTCCTTGCCTGCCCAGAAAAATCAAACGCACCCTTTTGGGGATTGCCAGTTTCATTTGCCCTGAGAAATGGGGGAAAGCGTTTTATTTGTCCTAATTGCCTGGATGCATTTTCCTTGAGAAATCATGTCCAAGGGGGGGGCGGCCGTCCGTGAAAAGTGGGGTGCGTTTGATTTTCGCCCCTTTTACCCCAGGCTGCGTTTAATACATAGTGTCTGCTGATTAAGGTGTCTTCTTTCAGCCAGGTGCAGACTTTGCCTGGC